>JBDTTK010000007.1:0-20153 GCA_039930685.1 Bryobacteraceae bacterium
GGCGGCGGCTGATGGCGCTACGCACGATGGCGCCTTTGGGGAGCCGAAGGTTCGGATCGTCCGCGACAGAAATCCGGCGTGACGCTCTGCGCGTCAGGGAGCGTGTGGTCGCGGTTCGCTGTGAAGCCATTTTCCCAGTGTAACGATGCCTGCGCCGAGGATCCTGTGGGCCTCACGGCGGATTCGATATGATGGCCAGCGATGAACACTCCAGAAGAGATCCTGGTGATCTCCGGCGCAGGCGCGGTGATATTGGCAGTGGCGGGCTGGCCAATCTTCAAAACCAAGCGCGCCGGGCGTTGGCCCCGCACGAAGGCTACCGTCATCGAGTCGAAGGTCGTGCACTTGCCAAGCGATGGCGAAGGGCGCTCGCAGCCATTTCGGGTTGAGGTCGCGTATCGTTACGACGTGAAAGGCACAAGTCACGAGTGCCGTCGCCTATCCTACTTTGCGATCGGCAAAGATCACCGGTACAAGGCGAACGCAGAGCAGCAGCGAAAGCGGTACGCCCGCGGATCGAAAATTGAGATCCGCTATGATCCGCGGAATCCAGGCGATGCCATCGCGGATCGACGGGTGCCCAGCGCCTATTATTTCGCGGCCACCCTCGGACTGATCTTTCTTGCAGGTGGGCTGATTACTGTCCTGAGGCAATCCTTGGCAAGCGGAGCGTCCGGTTCGTGAACCGGCCGCGAGGGCGACTCCCGATCCACCTAGGACCTCGGTTTAGATGCGGTGAGTTCGATGTCGACGCCGAACGAGCTCACTCTGCCGAAACTACGTTTTCGGCGGACACTCAGGTGTATCCGCTCTCCCGGTTTTTTGTCCCAGAGGATTAAGCGCGTATCGGCAACGACTTTCACCGCTTGACCGCCGAGGTCAGTGATCGCGTCTCCCTTCTTCAGGCCGGCCTTTTCGGCGGGACCGCCGGGGCTTAGCGAGCGGATGCGGCACTCCCCGTCTTTATCCTCAAGGCTGACTCCGAGGACACCGGCCGGCGGCAGGTTTTTCTTTATGGTGAGGAGCAGATAGTCCGCCATGTGCGGTTCGAGCTCATCGCCTCCGCTAAGCACGAGCGCATAGGTCGCCTTCGTGCGGCGCTCCAGGCGCCCTGCGATACCCAAGCCGAACGCCACATGTCCGGAACCGGCGAGGATCACCATACGGCGTCCGGCGTTGGCGTTTAGATAAGCGGCCGCGCTTTCCGCCATCCCCTCGTCCCAAACGGTTTGCGCCTCGACAAAGTGGTCGAACGCGCCAGGCTTGGCTGGTCCGTGG
Source organism: Bryobacteraceae bacterium (assembly GCA_039930685.1). Taxonomy (GTDB): domain Bacteria; phylum Acidobacteriota; class Terriglobia; order Bryobacterales; family Bryobacteraceae; genus JBBQWZ01. The sequence continues at coordinate 1,279 of JBDTTK010000007.1, forward strand.
GCTTCGAAGGCCTTCCGGAGGCGGTTCTTGTAGGCCTCATCCGTCGGGCCGATTTCCTTGGGTAGGTAAGCTCGCTGCTGTTCCGAGAGGCCACTGATGCCAACCTTCGCTACCGCGGAGGCCAGGGCCTTGGGCACGTTGAGGGCGCGGACAGGAATCCGTTGGTCGCGCGCGAAGCGGAAGATCGGCGCGTAGAGCCGATAGTCGTAGCCCCAATTCTGGAAATACTGGGTGGCACGAAGGAACTCGTGCTCGGAGGTTCGCCCTGCGATGTAATCGTCGACCTGGGCCTGGAAGGGCTGCTGAAAGAATTCCACTCCGATCGCGAGGTTGCGATCGATCTGGTGGAGTTGCCTGATGATTTCGAGCTGATTGAGATGGTGGTCGTAGCGGTCATGCATTTCGCCCACGAACACGACGCGCTTTGTCGCGAGTTGGGCGGCCAGCTTTTGGATCGAAAGCGTGGCGTTAAGATCGATCGCCTCGAGCGGTGTCTGCTCTTGCGCGGCGGCCTGTATTGAGCATCCGAAGGCACAAACAAGCAGGTATGAAGAATGCCGAAGCGTCATTGCCTCGTGATCATAGCAGCGGTGCCCATTCCGGCGGGAAACGAAGCTACATTGCCTCCTTGTCCCCGACGAGGCGAGCGCCGGCTACTTGCCGGCGCTTCGTGCTTTCGAGGTGTGCGCGTTATTGGGGATTGCGCGGATCGCGATTCTGGCGACCATCGCGCGAGCCGCCACGTCTGGCAGGGCCCAGGTCCAGAGGGGCGTCGAGGCGGAAGGTCAGGAGCGATTCCGCCGGGATACGGATAGTCCGTCCGCGGGTGACAACTTGAGTTCCGGCTCCAGCTGCAGCCCCGGCAGCAGCGCCGATGGCCGCCCCTTTTCCGCCGCCAAAGATGGCTCCAAGAATCGTGCCAACCACGGCGCCTCCACCGACGTACTTACCGGTGCGCTCATTCGCGCCCACTCCTTCGCCGCGGCCGCGGCTGTCGATGTGCTCTTCTTGCGTATCGATGGCGTAGCGATTTCCTTTGACGATGATCGAATCCAGGTCGAGGACCAGATCGCGGTCCGGAAGTTCGCGGACGATCAGTTCGACCTGTGCGCCCCTTGGAATGGCGATGCGGTTATTCTCGCCGAGAACGTTCTGGTCCACGGTTCCCGAAAAGATTCGGGTGTCGCGGTGCTGAATTTGGATTGGCTCGTTGGTGCGGACGACGACATCGGTGCCGGGTTCGAGCCTGGTGTACATGTTGCGATTGTTGTCCCAGCGATCCCAGCGGCCCCGCTGCGCGAGTCGGGTCACGATAAAGTCGGCGCGACAGCCACGGTCCACCCAAATGCCACGGTCCGTGACTCCCCAACTGCGGCCTTCGTCGCAGCGCGATCCAGCGATGGTGCGGTCGATCTTCACGGTGGCGTTCCGCATGTCGACTTCGCAAACGGTCCGGCTTCCATTACTTGATGCGCAGCGCACCCGTTCCTGGCCGAAAGCCGTGAAAGGTACGATCAGCACGCAAAGCGGCAATCCCCACTTCGCCAATTTCGCAGTCCAAGCCACCGGTTTGTTCATTGTTCCCTCGTTTCACACTTCTTTTAGCACGTAGGCCACCAATCGGCGAGTCCTTTGGTTTCAGTCTGCTATTCCCGCGAGACTGCACATTTTGCCGACTTGAATAACATGTAGGCAACGAAGTTATTGCCGAATAAACGGGCTGGAGCGTGGACCGAATGTTGCGTGGCAGTCCATTACGCCTCCAGTTAATGCACCGGCGCGCTCCCGAGAAAGCAAACGGGGCGCCTGGTACCGGGCGCCCCGTTCGCGGTTCGGAGGACTTTGATTACATAGTGTTTTACACTGTTCGTCTCTCTCAGACTATTCGGCAGGCTCCTGTACTTGGTACGACAGGATAAATCCGTCCCTCCACATTGCACCGGCCGGAGTATTCCCGCAGGATTGTACTTGAAGCCCGCTCTACCGCATCCTTATTAACCAGGACGACGATGCAGCCGCCGAATCCGGCGCCTGTCATACGTGCGCCATACACCCCGTCTACCGCGGTCGCGATCTCGACGAGCACGTCGAGTTCCGCGCAACTCACCTCGTAGTCGACCGTAAGACTTTCGTGTGACGCATTCATGAGCCCTCCCATGGTCTCCGGGTCGTTGCGCTCCGACGCCTCGGCGAAGGCAAGGACGCGGGCGTTTTCGGAAACAATGTGCCTGGCGCGTCGCCTTGGCACGTCGGGCATGGCGACGGCGAGGTGTTCCTGGGAGGCGTCGCGGAGGCTTTCGACCTGGCGGTCCGCAACGCGAATGGCGCGGACCGCCTCGGCGCATTCCGCGACCCGATTCCGGTAGGCGGACGCGCCGAGCGAATGCTTCACTCGCGAATCCACGGCCAGAAGCGCGACGCCTTCCGGGAGTTTGACGCTGCGATGCTCGAGCGTCCGGCAGTCGAGGAGCATGGCGGAACCCGCTTCGCTGAACAGGCTGGCGAACTGGTCCATGATGCCGCAGGGGACACCGACGAAGTCGATCTCGGCGGCTTGGCAGAGTTCGGCCAGGGTTCTGGATTCCACATTGCTGGACAGCGCCATCGCGACGGCGACTTCGAGGGCTGCTGACGAACTGAGTCCGGCACCTTGCGGAACCGTGCTCGACACGACCATGTTCATCGCTTCGATTGGCAGTCCGCGGCGGGCGACTTCGCGCGCGACGCCGATGACGTAGTCGCTCCAGTCGCCGCGGGGGCGAGCGTCCTCGAGCGCGTCGAGATGCACCTGCGCTCCCTGCCCCAGGTCCTCGGCGTAAACCCGAATCCATTGGTCACCCGAGGGAGCGGCGGCGGCGCGGCACGCCATTCCGATGGCCACGGGCATGACGAAGCCGAGGTTGTAGTCGGTGTGTTCGCCGATCAGGTTCACCCGGCCGGGCGCGCGAACGACCGTGGGCTCGGCGCTCGCGGGATACAGTTCGCGGAACCGGGCGGCTACGCGTGCCGCTTCGACAGCCATAGCATCACCGCGCCGAATATCGCCATTACGCCGCCGCACCAGCCGTTGACGCTACTGCCGCTCGCGTCGCCAATCGCCGCGGTCGCGAGCAGAATCGCGCTGAGAATCGCGAAAAAGAGTCCGATCGTAAATCGCAGGTCCATAGGGCGTTCCTACCAGAAGATCAAATTCAGAAAGAGCAGCGCGACGCCGACGGTGGCCGCCAGCGGACCAGGGCGTTTCCACCACGCCACGGTTTCGTGAATGATGTGAGTCAGGCCGTACACGAGTCCGCTTAACTCCTCGTCGGGCTTAGCGCGGGTCACAAGGCTAACCACGAGCGTCACGAGGAAGCAGGTCGACCAGGCAAAAATAGCGATCCAGAAGTTTTGCGCCATGGTCGAGGGGAAGGTGTGGAGCGTGCCGAGCCAGCCGCCCTTGTCTTCGGCAAGGGTCAGGCCGTGGGTCAGCGCCGCGGCGGTGGTTCCGGCGAGGAGCCCGGTAAACGCTCCGTGGCCGGTGGTCCGCTTCCAGAACATGCCGAGGAGGAACGTGGCGAACAACGGCGCGTTGACGAAGCCGAAGATCAACTGCAGCAGATCCATGATGTTGTTGTAGAGCGTGGCCAGGTAAGCAGTGGCGATGCTGAGGGCGACGCCGACGACGGTGGTCATGCGGCCGACCATCAGGTAGTGCGAATCCGGCGCGTTCTTCCGGATGTGGCCACCGTAGATGTCATATGTAAAGACAGTATTGAAGGCCGTCACGTTGCCCGCCATGCCGGACATGAACGAGGCGACCAGCGCTGTCAGACCGACGCCGAGCATGCCGCTCGGGTAGTAGAACTTCATGAGCGTCATCAGAGCCTGGTCGTAGTCGTAGCCCGCGCCCTTCATGGGCAGCGAGTACCCGGTGCCAGCTTTCGTCAAAGCGAGGGCCGCGATACCAGGCACGATCACGATGAACGGCATCACCATCTTCGGAAACGCAGCGATTAAGGGGGTCCGTCGGGCTGCGGACATGGAATTGGCAGCCATGGCGCGCTGAACGACAAGGAAGTCCGTGCACCAGTAGCCGAAGCTGAGAACAAATCCGAGTCCGGCGACCAAGCCGAACCATTCGACGCCCATCGGGTTGGCCGCCGAGTCGCCGACGTATTTCCAGGAGTGCGTGATCACGGGATCGACCCGGGACGCCATTCCCGACCATCCGCCCGCGCGAGAAACGGCGATGATCGCGAGCGGCGAAAAGCCGAGGACGATGAGGAAGAATTGCAGGACCTCGTTGTAGATGGCGCTGGTGAGTCCGCCGAGGTAGGTGTAGACGAGGACGATGGCCGCGCTCAGCAGCACCGATGCGGTGAAACTCCAGCCGAGCACGAGCTGAAACAGAATGCCGAGCGCGTACATGGAGATCCCCGACGAGAAGAGCGTCATGATCGCGAAGGTGACGGCGTTAAGAGTTCGCGTCTTTTCGTCAAACCGCAACCGGAGGTATTCCGGCACGGACCGCGCCTTACTGCCGTAATAGAACGGCATCATGAAGACACCGACAAAGAGCATCGCGGGTACGGCGCCGATCCAATAGAAGTGCGCGGTCATGATGCCGTACTTGGCGCCGGACGCGCACATTCCGATGACTTCCTGCGCTCCGAGATTCGCGGCGAGGAAGGCGAGGCTCGTGATCCAGACCGGCACGGAGCGCTCGGATGTAAGAAAATCCGCGCCCGTCGAAACGTAGCGCTTCATCACCCATCCGATCCCCAGAACGAACGCAAAATAGAGGCCAAGAATCAGGTAGTCGACGGGGGCGAGCGACATGCCCTCCTAATGTACACTAGGGCGTTCATGTGGCCTCAATCTTACGCGCCGATCGCGGACAGCATCCCTCTCTCCGCGCTCGTCGCCGCACTCCCCATCTTTACGCTGCTCGTTCTTTTGGCGGGATTCCGCAAACCGTCCTGGTTCGCGGCGCTTGCCGGGCTTGGAACGGCGGCGCTGGTTGCCGGATTGGTCTATGGCATGCCGGCCGCGCCGCTGTTCTCGTCCGTCGCGTATGGAGCGGCGTTCGGGCTCTTTCCGATCGGCTGGATCGTCTATTGGGCGATCGTCCTTTATCGCGTGACGGTCGACACGGGGCAGTTCGAGATCATCAAGGATTCGGTCGGCGGACTCACCGCCGATCCGCGATTGCAGGCGCTGCTGATCGCGTTCGCGTTCGGCGCGTTCATCGAAGGCGCGGCGGGGTTCGGAACGCCGGTCGCGGTCGCGGCGGCGATGCTGACCGGGTTGGGCTTCTCGCCGTTCTACGCGGCGGGCATCTGCTTACTGGCGAATACCGCACCAGTGGCATTCGGGTCGATCGGCATTCCGCTCGTCACACTGCAAGCAATTACCGGATTGCCGATGATGCCTTTGAGCGCGAACGTGGGCAAGATCTGCGCGCCGGTGTCGCTCTTCATCCCCTCGTACCTGGTGCTGGTGATGGGCGGATGGAAGGCGCTCCGCGGGGTGTGGCCCGCGGCGGCGCTGTGCGGGATCGCGTTCGCGGGAGCGCAGTTCGGCGTGTCGACGTATATCGGGCCGTATCTCACAGACATCATCGGATCGCTGGCGGCGATGGTGGCGCTGGTCGTATTGCTGCGGAACTGGCGGCCGAAGGACGGCCCGGCGCAGGCGCCTCCGCACAAGCATTCAACGGCGGCGGTGATCCGCGCGTGGACGCCATACGGATTGCTGGTCGTATTCGTACTGTTGTGGGGCATGGATTCCGTGAAGGGCATTCTCAATGTGGCGACCACGGTCGTGAACTGGCCCGGACTTCATAACGCGATTTCGCGAATGCCGCCGGCAGTCGCGAAGGAGTCGCCGTACGCCGCGACGTACACATTCAACCTACTCTCGGCGTCGGGAACTTCGTGCGCGTTCGCCGCGCTGGCGAGCGCGTTGTTCTTAGGCGTTTCGCTATCGGGGATCTGGCGCATCATGCTGGCGACGGCGAGGCAATTGGCGTTCTCGATGTTGACCATCGCCAGCGTCCTCGGACTGGCGTTTCTGATGAACTACTGCGGCGCTACGGCGACGCTCGGACTTGCATTCGCGGCAACGGGTGCAGCGTTCCCGTTCTTTAGCGCGATCCTTGGCTGGCTCGGCGTGTTCCTGACGGGCAGCGACACATCGGCGAATGCGCTGTTCGGGAACCTGCAGGTGGTCACTGCGTCGAAACTCGGCCTCGATCCAGCGCTGATGGCGGCGGCCAATTCGAGCGGCGGCGTCATGGGCAAGATGATCAGCCTGCAAAGCATCGCGGTGGCCGCGGCGGCGACCGGGATGAAGTCCGAGGACGAGGCCAAGCTGTTCCGGTTCACGCTGCGGCACAGCATCTTCCTCGCCTGCGTGATCGGGCTGATCGTGGTCGTCTACTCGAACGCGTAGAACCGCCCTACGATTCTGCTATTTGGCGGCGCGAATCGAGTAGAGATGCGTCTCGGTGCGGACCAGCAGCCGTTCGCCAACGATGGCCGGAGTGGCTTGTGCCATTTCCTCCAGCGGATTGACGTGGAGCAGTTTGTAGGTCTCTCCCGCCTCGACGACGTAGGTCTTGCCTTCTTCACTCAGGCAGAAGACCTTTCCGTTGTAGGCCCACGGCGAAGACGTGAAGTAGGCTCCTTCAACATCGAGACGCTCTTTGTAGCTGACCTTGCCCGTTTTGGCATCGATGCGCGAGAGGATTCCTTCTTCGTTGAGGACATACAGCGCGCCGTCGTAAAGGACAGGGGTCGGCAAGTACGTCCCGGCGCGCGGGTCGGACCAGGCGACGAAGTCGTTGGATTTTTCGTCCTTGGGAAGCGAGATGTCACCGGAGGCTCCGGCGCGAACGGCGAAGAGCCCGCGGCCCTGTCCACCATCGACGTAGAGCATGTCGCCGTGCGAGAAGGGGCTGGGCACGGTGACTTGGCTCATACCGGCGAGGCGCCAGAGTTCCTTGCCTTCGAGGTCGTAGCTGACGGCGAATCCGGGGCTGGTAGTGACGATTTCGGTGCGCAGTTTGTTGGTCCAGATGTAGGGCGTGGTCCAGCCGGACTGGCGAGGCGCGGCTGGGTCCTTGATGCTTTTGTTGGTACGCCAGATTTGCTTGCCGGACTTCTTGTCGTAGGCGGCGAGGAACTGCTGCTTCTCGTTGTCCGAGAGGATGATCAGCATGTTGCCGTGGAGGACGGGGGATCCGCCGGTGCCGAAGTCAAGGTAGATGGGCAGCGCTTCGAGGGCCGTGTGCCACTTTTGCTTGCCCTTCATGTCGTAGGCATAGAGACCGAGATTGGCGACGTACACGTAGACGAGTTCGCCGTCGGTGATGGGCGTTTCCGAGGTGAAGCTGTTCTTGCGGTGGCGTCCGCCGGGCGGCTTCCCGGTGTGGAATTCCTGCTTCCAGAGCACATTGCCTTTCGCGAGGTCGAGGCAAATCAGGAAGTAGTGCAGGTTGACCTCGTCGGGCATTTCGATGTCGCGCTCGTTGACTTTCGCCAGGATCTCTTTCATCGAAAGGCCCTGCTTTTGGAGTTCGGCGACCAACTGGTTGCTGTACTCGGTGCCGGTCTGCGGCACTTTCGATTTTCCGTCGGTGACCGCGGTTGTGACAAAGACTTTTCCGCCGCTGACGATGGGCGAGGACCAACCGCGTCCGGGAATCGGCGCGTCCCACTCGACGTTCTTGGTCTTGGACCACTGATCGGGAAGCGCGGGACTGGAGCCGACGGGATTGGAATCGGGTCCGCGGAACTGACGCCAGCCGGAGTCTTCGGCGGCCAGCGGCACAGCAAGGATGGCGATGGCGGCCAGGGTCCGCAGCGCAATGGTCATACCTTGAGACTACGACGAAGCGGCGCACGGTGTTCCAGAGTTTGCGCGCTTTACCCCTACTTGTTTTGGAGGATTTCGATGGCGGCGGCGTTGTTGCTTTCGGTCGCGCGCATGAGGGCCGTTCGGCCGCGGTCGTCTTTCGCCGACGCCTTCGCGCCTTTCAAGAGCAGCATATTGATGAATTCGGCGGGCGCCTTGATGTACGGCGACGTTTCCGCGGCGATCATCAGCGGCGTATTGCCGGCGGCGTTGGCGAGGTCGACGGCCGCGCCGCGATCGATCAGAGCGGTTGCGGCTCCGAGTCTGCCGTAGGTAACGGCTTCGATTAATGGCGTGGTTCCGTCGGCCGCCTTTTGGTTCGGGTTGGCCTTGCGGTCAAGCAGCAGGCGCATGGCGTCCTCTTTGCCTTCGGCGGCGGCGCGGTAAAGAGGGCTGCGGCCTCGCGTGTCCTGCAGATCGACATTGGCCTTGGCAGCGAGCAGCGCGGTAACGAGCGGAACGTTGTCCGGCATGTAGGAGGTGCCTTCGGAGGCGATCATGAGCGGCGTGTCGCCGGCGGCGTCCGCGAGATCGATTTCGGCGCCGCCTTCGAGAAGGATGGGGACCGTCGAGGCGCGCCCGAATGTGACGGCTTCGATCAAGGGCGTGGAACCGTTCGAAGCTTTCGCGTTCGGATTCGCTTTGCGGGCGAGCAGCGCGCGGACGACGTCGGTCTTGCCTTCGGCGGCGGCCCGGTACAGGGCAGTTCGGCCGCGGGAATCCTGCGTTTCGAGCGCGGCCTTCCGGTCGAGAAATACTTCGGCAAGCGGAAGGTTATTGGGCAGATACGCGGTGCCTTCGGACGCAATCATGAGTGGCGTGGAGCCGGCGGCATCCGCCAGGTCGACTTGGGCGCCGGCATCGAGCAACAGCTTTGCAGACGAGATGCGTCCGTAGGTGGTGGCCGTGAGCAAAGGCGTCGATCCCTCGGTCGATTTGTGGTTCGGATCCGCCTTGGCGGCGAGCAGCAAGCGGAGCGCGTCGTCTTTTCCTTCGGCGGCGGCTCGAAGAAGCGCAGTGCGGCCGCGCTTATCCTGCGCGTCGACTTGCGGATGCCTTTCGAGGAGCATCGCGACGGCGGGTCCGTTGTTCGGCATGTAAGCGGACCCTTCGGCAGCCTGCATGAGCGCGGTTGTACCGTCGGCGTTCGCGCCATTGATGTCGGCGCCCTTCGCAAGCAGGGCCTTTGCTTCGTCCAGGCGGCCCTCGGCGACGGCCTTGACGAGCGGATTGTCCGTTGACGTCTGCGTGACCGGATCCGTATCGGGCCGTAGTTTGACGAACCAATACGTACCTGCCGCGGCGATCAGCAGAATACCGATGAGGAGTGACGCAAACAGCGTCGAGCGATTCGACGGCGGCGGATCGGCTACCTGCGGTTGCGGCGGAATCTGCGTGGTGGCAGCGACGGAGCCGCCACAGGCAGCGGTCAGGTCGTCGAGGAAGGCGGAGCAGGTTGGGTAGCGGTCGTTGGGGTCCTTGGCGAGAGCGCGCCGGAGAACGGCGGCGACCGGCGGCGGGATGTAGACCTGCGGGTCCGCCGTGCTGAACGGGTCGATGCTGACGATCTGGTACATCAGGGCATGGGCGGTCTCGGCGACGAACGGCATCCGTCCCGTGAGCATCTGGTAGGCGATGATGGCAAGCGAAAACTGGTCGGAGCGTCCGTCGACCTGCTGCGCGCGGACCTGTTCGGGCGACATGTAGGCGGGCGACCCGAGGCTGGTTCCAGCGGCGGTGAGGGCACTGTCTGTGCCCTGAGTGATTTTGGCGATGCCGAAGTCGGCGACTTTGACGCGTCCGTCGTCGCGGATCAGGATGTTGGCGGGCTTTACGTCGCGATGAACGACTCCCGCGCGATGGGCGTAATCGAGCGCGTCCGCGATCTGGCGCAGGAAATCGAGGGCTACGGCGTGGTCGACGGCCGGTCCGTTGACGAGGATGTGCTCGAGCGAGCGGCCCGGCACGAATTCCATGACGATGAAGACGTCAGCGCCTTCTTCGCCGAGCTGATAGACGGTGACGATGCCGGGATGCGAGAGATTTCCGGCGGCACTGGCTTCGCGGACGAGGCGGTGCCGCAACTGCGCTCCGTGGTCGGCGCTCGCTCCGGGTTCAATGCGAATGACCTTGATGGCAACCGGGCGTCCGATGCTGCCGTCCTGCCCGTGATAGACGATGCCCATCGCGCCGCGTCCTAGCTCACCCAGGATGCGGTAATTGCCGATCGCTTGGAGGCTCATCGTGACTGCATTATAGCGGTCCGGGTGCGGCGGCTCGGGTCCGGGAGGACGCGTGGCGTGGATAATCAAGGTCATGAAGTGTGGCGCGAGAGGGCTAGCGGTTTGGATGACCGTATGCGGGTTTGTGGCGTCGGCGGCGACGTTCGACGTGGCAGCCTTTGACCGTCAGAGGGTACTCAAGGCGGCCAATGCGTATCTCCGCGAGAAGCCGATTACGATCACGGCCTCGCGATGCGAGCGGAGCGCGGGCGGTCCGCACGATTTTTATTCCGAAGGCGATTACTGGTGGCCGGATCGTGCGAATCCCAAGGGGCCGTACATCCAGCGGGATGGCAGGTCGAATCCGAAGAACTTCGTGGAACACCGCCGCGCCCTGATGCGCCTGAGCGTCCAGGTACCTGCACTGGCTGCGGCTTGGAAGATCACGAAAGATCCCAAGTACGCCAGGCACGCAATGCGCCATCTGAAGGCGTGGTTCATCCATGAGCCGACGCGCATGAATCCCAGCCTGCTGTACTCGCAGGCGATCAAGGGCCGGTTCACGGGCCGCGGCACCGGAATTATCGACACGATTCATTTGGTCGAGGTGGCGCGGGCAGTCGAGGTGCTGGGTGGCGCGGATGTATTGCTCCGTGCGGATCTGGATGGCGTCCGCAGGTGGTTCGCCGAGTACCTCGATTGGCTGACGACGCATCCGTACGGCATCGCGGAGCGCGATGCGAAGAACAATCATGGGACCTGCTGGGTGATGCAGGTGGCTGAATTTGCGCGTCTGACAGGCAACGGCGAGTGGGAAGAATATTGCCGGCGGCGATTCAAGACGGTGCTGATTCCGCATCAGGTGGCGGCTGACGGTAGTTTCCCGGAGGAATTGAGGAGAACCAAGCCGTACGGTTATTCGCTATTCAATATGGAGGCGATGACTGCGATCTGTCAGATTCTGTCGACGCCGGCCGACAATCTTTGGAAGTTCGAGACGGCGGACGGCCGGGGGATCCGGAAGGCAATGGCGTGGTTGTTCCCGTATCTTCGCGACAAGAGCAAGTGGCCGTTGCCTCCGGACGTGATGTACGCCAAGGAATGGCCGATGCGGCAAAGCAGTCTGCTGTTCGCCGGGCTGGCGTATGGCAACGCGTCGTATGTCGATTTGTGGAAGACGCTGCCGGCGGATTCGACCGTCGAGGAAGTGGTCCGGAATTTCTTCATCCGGCAGCCGTCGTTGTGGCTGAACTGAGAAGTTAGCCGTCAACAATACACTCCCAGAAATGCCTTAGTAGTCTCTTTGGACAACGCAGAACTGCCGTTCAATAGACCGGTATGAAATGGCGGTTGTCCATGGTCAATACCACGTGGGCGATGGTCCTCGGACTTCTCCTCTGTGCCCGAGCCGCGTTTCCGGCCGGTTCCGCGCGAGTCGATCTCGCCGGTCTACCTCTCGCGTTCGAATCCGCGAGTGGGGGGTTTCTTGCGAGAACTCCCGCGACAGCGATCCGGCTAACGAGCACGTCCATTCAGGCGGACGCGTCCGACGGGGCTCTCGTCGAGCGCTTCGAGGGCGCGGATCCGCGAGCCGTAATGCAGCCCGAGGAGAAACTGGCAGGTAGAGCGAGTTCGCTGATTGGCTCAGCCTCTTCGAAGTGGACCATCGATGCGCCCACCTGGAGGCGGCTGCGGGTCAAGAATCTCTATCCAAACATCGACCTTGTTTATTACGGCAATCATCGGCAGTTGGAGTTCGACTTTGTCCTTGCTCCAGGCGCGGAACCCTCGCGCATTCGGATGACCTTCGAGAGCGCCGCCAGCGTACGAATCGCGGAGAACGGCGACCTGCGGATTGGAGGTTTCCGGCAGCATCGGCCGGTCGTTTATCAGGAAATTCACGGAGTCCGCCGCAAGATCAATGGCTGGTTCCGGGTCGAAGGGAAGACGGTTCGGTTTGAGCTCGCGGCCTACGACCACGCTCAGTCTCTGACGATCGATCCGGTACTCAGCTACTCGACGTTCCTGGGTGGATCGAATACCGACGCCGCATATGCGATGGCGGTCGACTCCACCGGAAACACCTACATCGCGGGCGAGACGTACTCCATCGACTATCCCAGGCTCGGGCAGACGCAAACCTATCAGGGTTCGAAGGACATCTTCGTCACCAAGCTCAACTCGGCGGGAACTGCCGTCGTTTACTCGACCTACATCGGGGGCAGTTCGAACGACGCGGCTCGCGCCATCGCAATCGACAGCGGCGGTAGCGTCTACTTGACGGGCCAGACGTACTCCGTCAACTTTCCGACGACCGGCGGCAGCTACCAGTTGAATAATGCCGGAAACGCGGACGCGTTCGTGCTCAAGCTGAACGCCGTGGGCAATGGCTTCATCTACTCCACGTATCTCGGCGCCGCAGGCAATGAAATGGGCTTGGCAATCGCGGTCGACAGCGGTGGCGCCGCCTACGTCGCTGGCTACACGGATTCCACGGCGTTCCCTGTCACGGCGGGCGCGGCGCAGGCCGCTCATCGCGGAGGCATCTACGACGGTTGGATTGTCAAACTCTCGGCCGCTGGCAGTACGCGTGTGTACGGCACGTACATCGGCGGAGCCGGGCTCGATGTGGTCAACGCGATCGCAATCGACACGGCTGGAAACGCCTACGTCGCGGGGCAAACCGATTCCGCCGACTTCCCAGTGGTCAACGCATATCAAGCTTCCCGGGCCGGCAACTCGGACGCGTTCTTAGCCAAGATCAACGCATCCGGTTCCGCCTTCACATACTCAACCTATCTTGGCGGAACCAGCGCCGACCAGGCGTTCGGTGTCGCTGTCGATTCGAGCGGGAACGCCTACGTGGCGGGTAGCACGTACTCCTCTAATTTTCCGGTCACTAACGGCGCATTCCAGACCGCCTGGCAGGGACTGTACGACGCGTTCGTGACCAAGGTGAACGCCACAGGAAGCGGTCTGGTCTACTCGACCTACCTGGGTGCGGCAGGCAACGATATTGCAACCGCGGTCCGCGTCAGCAGTGCCGGTCTCGCGTGGGTTGCGGGCTATACGGACTCGACCAGCTTTCCACTGCAGGGCGCGGTGCAGTCTACCAACCGCGGCGGGCGCGATGGCTTCGTGACCGCGCTATCGGCGACAGGGGCCTCGATTTCCTTCTCTACGTATCTTGGCGGATCCGCCGAGGATGTCATTACCGCGCTCGCGGTCGATTCGGCCAGTAACGCCTACGTCACAGGCTATACCGCGTCCACTGATATGACGGTGACGGCAGGCGTATTTCAGCCAGTAATGGTTCGCAGCTACGATGCGTTTGTGGCCGCCATCCGGCAATCCGCGGCCACGCCTCCTACGTCGCTGTCCGTTTCGCCGGCAAGCGGAACGGGTACCACGCAGACGTTCCAATTCCGCTTCTCGGACGCGTCGGGTTACGGCAACCTGACGGCGGTCGATATGCAGTTCCAATCGGTGCTGAATGGCGCCTTCGGATGCTTCGCGTCTTACAATCCGCTGAACGGCGTCGTCACGCTGACGAACGACGCGGGGACCGGGTCGGCGGGTTCGGCCGCCTTCGGATCCGGGACGGTTCTTCAGAACGGCCAATGCCAAATCAACACGGGCGGATCCACTGCATCAGGCTCGGGAACCACGTTGACGGTCAACCTTTCGGTTACGTTCAAGCTCGCTTTCGTGGGCGGAAAGAACAGCTACGGTCGGGCAGGCAACTCCGGCGCACTCAGCAGTGGCTGGGTTCTGCTCGGCACATGGAGCGTGGTGTCGGCGAACCAGCCGCCGACCGTCGTCTCGATTCTGCCATCGAATGGCGCCGGACTCAACCAATCCTTCAACTTCGCGTTCAGCGATGCGAATGGCTATACGGATCTGAACACGGTTTACGTTCAGGTCAGCACGGCATTCAATACGAATCCCGGATGCTCGCTTTGGTACACCTTGTCGACGAACACGGTCTACCTGGTAAACGATACGGGCAGCGACGCCTTCGGACCATACACACTCGGCGTTCCGGGAACCGTGCAGAACAGCCAATGCGCGGTAAACCTGGGTAGTTCCGGCGTCACGGCGCTCGGCAACAACCTCACCTTGACCATCTCGTATTCCTTCAAGGCCGCATACTCAGGCTCGAAGCTCACGTATGCGTTCGCGCAGGACAATGCCGGTTCCCTCACCGGCTGGCAGCGCCTCGGAACATGGACGGTTGGCGCGGCGAATCAGCCACCGACGGTGGCAGGCGTTACTCCGGCGAGCGGGAGCGGCACCAGCCAGATCTTTAACTTTATTTTCTCCGACGGCAACGGCTTTGCCGATCTTTCGACCGTCTACGGCCAGATCAGTCCGACGCTGCATGCGGCGCCCGGATGCTCGTTCTGGTACACACGGCCGACGAACGTGCTGTTCCTCATCAACGATGCCGGCAACAACGCTACCGGACCGTTTACCGTCGGCGCTACGGGCATTGCTCAGAATGGTCAATGCAGTATCGATTTAGGTAATTCCGGCACGAGCACTTCCGGGAACAATCTGGTGGTCAGCGTATCGGTCACATTCAAGGCTGGTTATTCCGGCTCGAAGGGTGTATACGCGTACGCTTCGGACAATCCTGGACTCGGGAGCGGCTGGCAGACGATCGGGGCGTGGACCGTGCCCTAAGACGTCACTCGGCGCGAAATCGCATCAGCCGAAGCCCGTTCAACGTTACGAGAAGCGTGGCGCCCATATCCGCGGCCACCGCCATCCATAAGGTGGCCAAACCGAAAAGTGCGACGACCAGGAAAACCGCTTTGATCGCCAGAGCAAAGATGACATTCTGGCGGATTACGGCAGCGGTCCGCCGGGCGTGCTTCCAAAGCAGCGGGATCTTGCCCAGATCGTCGGCCATCAGGACGACGTCCGCGGTCTCGAGGGCTACGTCGGTCGCCCGGCGACCGAGCGCGATGCCGACGTCCGAGACGGCGAGAGCCTGCGCGTCGTTCACGCCGTCGCCGACCATGGCGACCGCGCCGAACTCCGCCTGGAGAGTCTCGATCTCGGCCGCTTTGTCTTCGGGTAGCAGCTCTCCTTTGGCCTCGTCGAGCCCGGCAGCGGAAGCGGCCGTGGAGGCGGCTCGGCGGTTGTCGCCGGTCAGCATGACCAGGCGCCGTGCGCCCAATCCGCGCAGCGCCTTCAGCGACGCGCGCGCTTCAGGACGAAGCGGGTCCGCGAGGCTGATCACACCCCAGACCTGTTCGTCGGTTCCGCAAAAAACGGCGGTGTGGCCGGCGCCATCGAGCTCCGTCACCAACTGCTGAATCGATTCGCCCTCAAGGCCCTTTTCCAGCAGCATCCGGTGACTTCCCGCCCAGAACGTTTCGCCGCCGATTTCGGCTTCGGCGCCACGGCCTCGCAGAACGTAGAACTCGCCGACCGCTTCCGGTCGAATTCCGCGGCCGGCCGCATAACGCACGATGGCGCGCGCGAGCGGATGTTCGCTATTGCCCTCTAGCGCAGCCAGATGCGAGAGGACGGACTCCTCCGTGCGGCCTCCCAATGCCACACAGCGGGCAACGGCCGGTTCGCCCTGGGTCAGCACTCCGGTCTTGTCGAACGCAATCGCCTGCAGCCCGGCGAGTTGTTCGAGGAAGACTCCACCCTTGACCAGGATGCCGTTCCTGGCCGCGGCGGCGAGGGCCGCTACGACGGTCACAGGCGTGGAGATTACCAAGGCACAGGGACACGAGATCAATAGGATGACCATCCCCTGATAGAACCAATACGACCATTCTCCGTGGAAAAATATTGGAGGAATCGCTGCGACCAGCATGGCGAACACCATCACGACCGGCGTGTAGATTCGGGAGAATCGCTCGATGAAATGCTCGCTCGGCGACCGGCGTGCGCCGGAATCCGAGACCATCCTGACAATGCGCGCGAGCGTCGTATCTGTCGCCGCCTTAGTGACACGGACGTCGAGCGTTCCTTCCGTATTCATCGTCCCGGCGAATACCGAATCACCGGTTTCCTTCCAGATCGGCACCGACTCGCCGGTGATCAACGCCTGATCGACGCTCGATCCGCCGGAGAGCACATCACCATCGCACGGCACACGTTCGCCCGGGCGAATCCGGACACGCTCGCCGACCGCCACTCGGTCGACCTGCATGCGGTGTTCGCCGTGATCGTGGATGACGGTCGCTTCGACAGGGGCCACCTGGACCAGGGCTGAAACCGCATTGCGGGCACGCTCGAGGCTCCACACTTCAAGCAACGCCGCCAGGGAGAAAAGGAACGCGAGGCTGGCGCCCTCCGACCACTCAGAGAGGTATCCGGCACCCAGGATCGAGACGCATACCAGGACGTTCATCTCAGGACGCGCCGACTTGACCGCGGCCCAGGCCTTCGGCGCCGAGTACGCCATTCCCGCCAGGATGGCACCGAGGTAGCAGACCAGCGCCCAGGGCGATGCGTTTGGGTGGCTGGCGAAAATCGCCGAAATGTCTCCGTTGGCCGCGATCAAGGATCCGGTGGCAGCCAACACGCCGCTCAGCAGCGTCAACCATACGCGGATGCTCGAGCGCCACGGCGCCGGAGCGGTGGCCTGCTCGGTCCACGGCTCGGCTCGCATTCCGGTCGCGTCGACCGCCTTTGCAATCGCGGCACCGTCAATGCGTCCGGCGTCGTGTTCGACGATCATCTTGGCGCGGACGACATCGAAGGACAGCTCGAATACTCCGGCCTTCCCGCTCAGAGCGCGGCGCAGGAGCGAGACTTCCTCGGCGCAGTCCATTCCGCGAATTCGGTACTCAGATCGTGTGTTGGCCATACTCTCTTCCAATAGTATACACTTGAACAAGTGAACAAGTGTTATAGCAGGAGCAACGAAGGGCCGCAAGAATCCCCTGCCAGTCAGTGTGACAGACAGGCTGGTCGCGGCTGGCAGTCGGGCGGGCGGAAGGCTTTCTGAGGCCAAAGCGGATTCACGAGGCGGGCTCTCCTAGGTGATGAGCGATCATAAAAGAGGCGACATGAAGAATCCGATGCGCAACAATCCTCACCGCGTCCACGGGGGGCACTCCCATGTTCATGGGGAGGGCTGCGGCCATCCCTCCATTCAACACGGCGATCATGTGGACTACCTGCACAACGGGCATATCCATCACCCGCATGGCGACCATATCGACGAGCATGTGCTCGAGGTCACCGCCGCAAATCCGGCGGAGTGCACGCCGGAGCACGTCTGCACCAGTCACGAAGCCGATCATCAGCATGGGCCGGATTGCGGTCACCCGGCGGTTCCGCACGGTGATCACGTGGATTACCTGGTTGACGGCCACCTGCACCACCCGCATGAGGATCACTGCGATCATCACGGCGACGTGCGGACGGACAACAACTCCTGAAGCTTGTACGAGTACTAGATCGGAAGCCCCGGCGTCGCGCCATTCGATTCCGAAATCGATTTGGTGTTATGGCTACGGGTACTAGGTCGCGACACGGCAGACAGGCTCTTTCGTCAGCCTTAGACTTCGACGAAAGTCTACCGGCGAAAACACTGGATGCCATGCGGATGGCGCTCGCACCTTTGGGGCACCGCGGATTCTTTCTGGGGGCGTTCCAGCCTTCCTGGTCGAAGTTCTCAGGGAGTCAGACCAGCCGCGAGGACTCGGGCAACGGCATCGGCTTCCTTCTCGGGCAGACCCACGACGCCGGCGATCCAAGAACCTTTGGTGAAAACGAATGCAGGCCGGCCATTGTCCTCGCCAAAATAGCCTCCGAACGACGGAATCAGTTTCGGATGATCCAAACTGCCGCGAAAGTCGGAGAGAGCAATCGCTGCTCCCGTCGGCGAGGGTGACTTCGCTACGAACAACTGATATTCCACCTTTCCTTTCTTGTACTTGCCGATCGTTCCGCCGGGCAGAAAGGTCTTGCCGAGGATGTTCTTATCGATTACTTCAGAGGCAACGAGGTTTGGCTTAGGAAGTCGGCGAGATTCGTCAGCGACTCTCGGCACAGCCGCTGGCTCGGCGGTCCCCGCCGGAGTCGAGCTTGCAGGTTTCGGATCCGGCCCGCAGGAGCAAAGAACGGCCGCGAGAGAAGCCCAAGAGAGGAAGCGCATGTCGCTCCGCAGTATAGCGCCACCTGACCGGGCTTTTCGATCGCGAAATTCTGCGGGGCCATCCGCAAAAAAGCCGGGGAAGCAGCGCGCCGTTCCCCGAGCGCGGTGCGATACGAAAAACCGTGGTTTCTTCGACACTATGCGACCCGGCCTAAGGTAGACACCGGGATCGTCCGATCCAATAGGGTGGGGAGAGTTGGCGGGTTATCGTACCCGGTGCGGCGAACTGTGTCGCCGACCGATGGCCTTGAAGCGAACTCTGAGAGGTAGCGCCGCTGGGAACGGACGCGACGGCCGTAGCCTTCTAGTACTATCGATCCGTTACTGCCCGTTCATTGCTACGCCGCAAGCAATTGTGGTGAAATGAGTTAGTACTGTGAGTGGACCGAGGATTTTGAAAATGAAACGCTATTGCTTTGCCGTCATTCTGACCCTGTTGCTGCTGCTGACCAGCTCGTGCAGCCGGGATCCGAAGGTCCAAGCCCAGCGCTTTCTCACGAACGGGAACAAGTTTTTCGAGAAGGGTAAGTACCAGGAAGCGTCGATTATGTACCGTCGCGCGCTTCAGAAAGACCGCCTATATGGCGAGGCGTATTACCGCCTCGGCCTCAACGAATTGAAAC
>JBDTTK010000008.1:0-19426 GCA_039930685.1 Bryobacteraceae bacterium
GTCCTGGTGACCTACACAATCTGGCCGCAGGCTGGAGGCCAGGGGCATCTGGATCTCATGCCGTGGTACTGGAAGCTGGCGCCGCCGTTCGCGTTCAGTTATGCCATTACTCGTGCCTGTATCGCGGCGGGGGAGAATCCCAACGGTTGGAATCGCGCCTCAGCCTGGTGGTTGGCAGCCGCTCTGTTCATTGCCGGACTTATCGGCGGGCTAACGTATTATTATCATTTGCAAGAATCGCAGGAGATCGAATCCGACGAGGGAATCATCACGCTCGTACTTCTGCCGGATCGAATGGACGCCTGATGGAGAGTTCGTCTAGCCATGACTGACGTAAGCCTCGGCGTCTGGAGCGTTGCCGAGAGTCCGATCGCGGTCGAGTACTCCCTCGACGTCCTCGAGCAGATCCGAATTGCGGTCCAAGACGGCTTCCAGCGGCTTTCCCGTGGAGGAGTGGAGGTGGGCGGCGTCCTCTACGGAGTTCGCCAGGGTCGCACCGTTCGCATTCTCGCGCATCGCCCGATCCACTGCGAGCACGCGCGAGGTCCCGCGTTTCTTTTGTCGGACGAAGACAAGGCCGGCTTGACGGCATTGCTCGACCGCGGGGAACCCGAATTGCAGAACTTCGGAGTGGTCGGCTGGTACGTTTCTCATACGAAAAGCGAAGTCTGCCTGAGCGAATCCGATCTGGAGATTTACAGCGGCTATTTTGCGGCGCCCTGGCAGGTAACTCTGGTTCTCAGACCCGGGCGCTACGGAGGCACGCGGGCGGGATTCTTCGTGCGGGAAGCTGATGGATCCGTCCAGGCTCAGCGCAGCTACCTGGACTTCAACGTACCGGACCGGACACCAAACTCCATTGAAAGGGTTCCGGCGGACAGGCCCCACTCGACGCCGGCGGACCGGACACCGCAATCGCGCACGCAACTCCTGCGGGCATCGCGAAAGCTTGAGGCGCAGCGCGAAGCGCCTGCGCCACCGGTCGAAGAGAGCAGTCCGCGGCTACCTGTGCGCGTGACGCCGCCACCCTTCACCCCTCAGCCATCGAAGGAAGTCCCTCGCTTCGCGACGGAACCGCCGCGATCGTGGCGTTGGGTTTGGATCGTCGCCTGGGTGTTGAGCCTCGCCGCAACGGCGTACGGCGTGCGCTGGTTCCTGGAGTCGGCGGGCACTGCCGAGCCTCTGGCTCTTCAGGTGACGGAACGCGACGGCCAATTGCAGATTGAGTGGAATCGCGCAGCGCGAACGATTCTAGCCGCCACGCGCGGAACGCTCGGCATTACCGACGGGGCGGCAACAAAGAATATTCCGCTTACGACCGAGGATCTTTCGAAGGGCAAGTTCACCTACGTGCGGCAAGCCGCCGAAGTCCAGGTCAAGCTGACGGTCTACTCTCCTGAAGGAAAGCCGCGCGAGGAGTCTTCGCGGTACCTCGGGCATGAGATCACGCCCAAGGATTCGGAAGAGGTCATCGCGCTGCGGCGCCAGCGAGATCAACTGGCCGACGAAGTGAAACGGCTGGAAGCGGGCGCGCAGGGACAGGCGGCACGGATCCAGCAACTGGAGCGAACGATCCGCATTCTCGAGAGCCGGCTGAACATCCGCGGCAAGCAATAATTACTTCCATCGCAGCGCCGAAGCGTCCACAGTCATTCCGATCCCATTTCGCAGTTCCCGCTGATGTTGCGCATCTCTCGATTTGGCTTCGAGAGCCCGGCCTTCCGCGGCGCGTCCGTGTTTCTTGAGGAAACTGCCGTAGTTGCCGGTGAGAGCGGTTCGTATAGGGTGCGCTTCCGGCAACCTCGCGCTGGCGTGTGCCATCGCCCGCTCGAACGCGGCGACCGCGTCTTCGACTCGCCCCGCATCGGCGTAGGAGACGGCGAGGTTGCTCAACACCCGCACGGCCTCCGGATGCTCCGGGCCTACCTGTGCATTTACCAGCGCGACGGCTTGCTCAAGAAGCGCGACCGCGTCGGCGTACCGCTTCTGATGACGGCGAACGACGGCTAGATTGTTCACTGCCAGGCCCCCGATAGCGATTCGAGGCTCGGCCTCGGCCAGCAGAATCGGCACGCTTTCGCTTAGTATCCTTTCTGCCTCGTCGAACTTCTTCTTGTGAATCAGGCATTCGGCAAGTCCGCTCTTTGCGAGGGCAAGGCGGATGTCCTGGCTGCCGACCGTTCTTTCATAGATCCCGATCGCCTCGCGAAGTAGCGACTCGCCTTCGCGGAATCTCCCTTGGTGAAAATAGAGGCCGGCAAAGTTTGCGAGCATCAGCGCACGGTCCGGATGGACCCGGCCGCTTCGCTTTTCAACGGCAGCCAGCGCGCCGCGCAGATCCCGTTCCGCCTGGCGGAACTCGCCCATTTCGTCATGCAAGTATGCAAGAGCATTCAGCGCGATTGCCCGCCGCCCAAAGCTGGATTGGGGGACATCCGCTGCCCGGACGGCGGCTTGAAGGGCTTCCACCGCTTCCCGGTATCGGCCTTGCCGCTGCAAGGTCCGGCCTTCTAGCATGCGGACGTTCCATTCGTCCCCGCTCGCCGCCGTTTCACCGGACACCGCCCACCCGCACAGGAGCGATACCGCTGCCACAAGTCGTACGATCATCAGGCACCTCCCGGTCAGAACACAAAAAGGCCGCCATCGGACGAGGATCTCTCATCCAATGGCGGCCTCCAGTGGATCTGGTCAACCGCTCTACTGATTCACCCGGGCTATTAGTCCGGGCCGAATCTGACTTTCTTTCGCGTGATCTCGGCGAGGACGGGCACGCCGTCCTGAATCTTCAACTGGTCGATCTCACCGTGCCCTAATTCGCGGCAATATCGAATGAAGTCACGCCAAGCCGCCGGCAGCGGACGATCCTCGGCCGCCATCGTTCTCCGAGGGACAATCGGCCGCAGAATTTCACCCATGTTTCGTTCGCACCCCGCGCATCCGTTCCAAGTACGCGGTCTTCCCGACGCCCGGTCCGCGCCGGAGGCCGTTACTTGAAACAACGTCAATCATTGGACGAGAGTTCCTTGAAATGGTTATTCCGCAACTTTCTCCCAGGTAATGGCCGCTGCTCGAAAAAAAACATCGCGGAACCGTCTCGAACAATCTGAGAGGGTGTACGGAGAGCACCAGCGCCATCGGGCACTATCTCTCCGGCGCGCTGTTTCTTAAGCATCGCTTCGAATACCCAAGGAGATCCAATGACTCGTTTCAAGTTTCTGTCCGTAGTGTGCCTGCTCGTCCTCGCCAGCTTCAGTCTGCAGGCGCAGGAAAAAGATATTGTGGATACCGCCGTCGCCGCGGGAAGTTTCACGACCCTCGTCAAGGCAGTTCAGGCCGCCGGACTCGTCGACACCCTGAAGGGACCGGGACCGTTTACCGTGTTCGCACCGACCGATGAAGCCTTCGCGAAATTGCCGGCCGGTACGCTCGAAAAGCTTCTGGCGAATCCCGCCCGTCTCAAGGCTGTCCTGACCTACCATGTCGTCGCTGGAAAAGTAATGGCGGCCGACGTGAAACCGATGATGGCGAAGACCGTGCAAGGCTCGGAAGCCAAGATTAGCGTTCGCGGCGGTGCGGTGATGATCGATAACGCGAACGTCGTCAAGACCGATATCGTTTGCTCGAACGGCGTGATCCACGTGATTGACGCTGTAATTCTGCCGAAGGGTAAGAAGTAGAGACAACCGTTTTTTCGAACCTGTTGGGGCGGAGCGCATGGCGCGTCCGCCCCTTTTTCGATTGGCACGACCGCGCCCAAATACCATTCCGCCGGCAACCGGAGAGAGTTCCACGAATTCGGCAGAACAGCGCTTTCTGCGTGACTTCGCCCCTATCTGCGAAAATGAAGGTTCCATCGCCCGGCGCAACCGCCGGTCGTGAATCACATTCCTATGACAGGCCACCAAGTCCGCCAGCAGTTTCTCGATTACTTCGCCAGCCACGGGCATCGGGTTGTTCGCAGTTCCTCGCTCGTTCCCGCCAACGACCCCACGCTTCTATTCACCAACGCGGGAATGAATCAGTTCAAGGACGTCTTCCTCGGTGCGGAGAAACGCGACTACTCGCGCGCAGCGACCTCACAGAAATGCGTTCGCGCGGGCGGCAAGCACAACGACCTCGACAACGTCGGCTACACGCGCCGGCATCACACGTTTTTCGAGATGCTCGGCAACTTCTCCTTCGGCGACTACTTCAAGCGCGAGGCCATCGACTACGCCTGGGAGTTGATCACCAAGATCTACGGGCTTCCGAAGGACAAGCTCTACGTAACGGTCTTCCGCGAGGACGACGACGCCGAGAAGCTCTGGCAGGACGTCACCGGCATCCCGAAGTCGCGCATCTTCCGGATGGACGAAAAAGACAACTTCTGGCAGATGGGAGACACCGGTCCATGCGGACCCTGTTCCGAAATCCATTACGACCTCGGTCCGGAAGGCGCCGAGGCCGGCCGTGAGCAGGAAGAATTTCCGCTCGACGGGGGCGGGCGATTCGTCGAGATCTGGAATCTCGTCTTCATGCAGTTCGACCGCTCGACGGATGGGAAGTTGACTCCCCTTCCCCGCCCTTCCATCGACACCGGGATGGGCCTGGAGCGCATCGCCGCCGTGCTGCAGGGCAAGCTCACCAACTACGAAACCGACCTGATTCTCCCGATCATCGACCGTGCCGGCGAACTCTTCAAAACGTCCTACGGGGCGGACACTCGAAGCGATACCGTGCTTCGCATCAACGCCGACCACGCACGCGCCACCGCGTTCCTGATCCACGACGGCGTTGTGCCTTCCAACGAAGGCCGCGGCTATGTGCTTCGCAAAATCATGCGGCGCGCGATGCGCAACGCGCGCATGATCGGCGTCACGGATCCCTATCTTTACCAACTGACTGGATTCGTCGCCGAACATATGGCGGACGCGTATCCCGAAATGCTCGAAAGCATTCAGCGCGTGGCGCGCGTCGTCAAGGATGAAGAACACCGCTATGCCACGACCTTCCAGGTCGCCGAGCGGGTTTTCCAGGACGAAGCCAAATCCGCCGCCGGAGGATTGCTGCCTGGTGCGGCAGCGTTCAAACTGTACGACACCTATGGCCTCGCGCTCGAGGAGCAGGAGGACATGGCGCGCGAAGCCGGCCTCCAGATCGATCGCGACGGCTTCCACGCAGAGATGGAGAAGCAGCGCACGCGTGCGCGCGCTTCGTGGAAGGGAGCCGATAAGACGCAGGTTGCACCGGCCTATCAGGAGCTGCTCGGAAAAGGGCGTACGCAGTTCCTGCGCGGCACCTTCGAACTCGACGCGGCCCGCGTCGTGGGACTGGTCGTTGATGGATCGCTCGTCGACTCGGTTCCGGCAGGCGCCAAAGTGGAGCTCGTACTGGACCGTACTCCGTTCTACGCGGAGGCGGGCGGACAAGTCGGCGATCAGGGGTCGATCTACAATGCGACGGGTGAGCGTGTGGCGACAGTCGCTACGACCGTTTCCACCATTCCGGGACTCAGTGTCCACCGGATTGAAACACTTGCGCCCATCCAAGTCGGCAACGTAGTTGCCGGACAAGTCGAGGCGCCTCTGCGCCATTCGACGATGCGCAATCACACAGCCACGCACCTGCTGCACGCGGCCCTGCGCTCCGTTCTCGGGACCCACGTCAAACAGGCCGGAAGCGTGGTGGAGCCCGGCCGCCTCCGCTTCGACTTCACGCACTACACCGCCGTCGATGCGGATGAGCTCGCCGAAGTCGAACGGCTGATGAATGAAGAGATCCTCAAGAACACGGAGGTCCACACGGACGTGATGGACCTGGATCAGGCGTTGCAAACCGGCGCGATGGCGCTGTTCGGTGAGAAGTATGGCGACGAGGTTCGTGTCGTGCAGATCCCTGGCTTCAGCAAGGAGCTGTGCGGCGGAACCCACGTCGCCCGCACCGGCGACATCGGACTTTGCAAAGTAGTCTACGAAGGATCCATCTCCGCCGGCGTGCGGCGCATCGAGGCCATAACCGGCGAAAGCGCGCTCCATAAGTTCCAGGACATGCAATCGTCCCTGGCGCGGGTGGCATCCATCGTTCGCGCATCCGAGCCCGAGCTGATCGGCCACGTCGAGAAGCTGCTCGAGAAGGAGCGCTCGCTCGAGAAGCAGCTCGAACAACTGAAGACCAAGGTCGCGCAGTCTGAGGCCGCGGGCGTCGAGCAGTCCGCGCGCGACATTAAAGGGGCCAAGGTGGTCGCGCATCGCATTGACGGACTCGACCGTGCGCAGCTCCGCCAATTGACCGACGCCCTTCGCAATAAATGGAAATCCGCCGTCATCGTGCTTGCCTCGGCTGACGGAAACGACATCGCGATCGTCTCTGGAGTCACGAAAGACCTTACGGCGAAAGTTCATGCGGGTAAGCTGGCGGGCGCCGTCGCACAAGCGCTGGGCGGCAAAGGCGGCGGCCGCCCCGACATGGCCGAAGCGGGCGGCAAGGATCCATCGCAGCTTGATTCGACCCTCGCCGGAGTTTACGCTTCCGTTGAGGCGATGCTCTAGTCGTGGAATCCTTCGACGTCCTCATCGTCGGAGCCGGGCCTACGGGCCTCGCATGTGGTATCGAATGCAAACGGCGCGGCCTGCGTGTCGTCCTGATCGACAAGGGCTGCGTCGTTAACTCGCTGTACCACTACCCGACGAATCTGGTGTTCTTCACGACGCCCGAGTTGCTTGAGATCGGCGATATTCCGATGACGTCGATCAACGAGAAACCGGTGCGTGCCGAAGCGTTGAAATACTACCGCCGAGTCGCCGGGCATTTTGAATTGGATATCCGTCAATACCAGCGGGTGCTCAGTGTAGAGGGCAGCGACGGAAACTTCGTTGCGCACGCCGAGGACAGCGGCGGAACCCTTCATTTCTATGCCGCGCGGAAAGTGATTCTGGCGACCGGCTATTACGACATCCCGAACGAGCTAAACGTCCCAGGAGAAGAACTCGATAAGGTAAGCCACTACTACCGCGAGCCGCATCCGTATTTTGAACGCGATGTGGTCGTGATCGGCGGGAAGAACTCCGCGGCGCTCGCGGCCCTGGAACTATGGCAGACCGGCGCGCGCGTCACACTGGTCCATCGCGGCGAGACGATGTCGAGCTCCGTTAAGTACTGGATTCGTCCAAATATCGATAATCGCATCAAGGCGGCTGAGATCCCGGCGCATTTTTCGTCACAAGTAACCGAGATCCGGCGGGATTCGGTACGCATTGCGACACCTTCAGGCGAGCTTGAAATTCCTAACGACTTCGTCTTCGCGTTGATCGGCTACCGGCCGGATTTTGAGTTCCTCCACGCCCACGGTATCGCCTACAATGAAGCGACGCGCCGGCCCGTTACGGACGAGGCCACGCTCGAGAGTTCGCGCCGAGGAATGTATCTCGCCGGCGTGATCGTCGCGGGCGTTCATACGAACGAGATCTTTATCGAGAATGGCCGCTTCCACGGAGTCACGATCGCCAATGCGATTGCGGCTGCCCTTAAGGCTTAGAAGGAGAATCCAAGATGATTACCAGACGACAACTCGGGACGCTGCTCGGCGGCGGCGCCCTACTAAGCTCGGTGGCGCACTCCAAGGGAGCCAAGATCAACTCGACGTTTCGTGGCGTGACGGTTGGGGCGCAATCGTATAGTTTTCGAGATCGTCCTCTCGACGCCTGCATCGCCGCGATGAAGGAAATCGGACTCGGTGAGTGTGAGCTGTTTCAGGGCCACATCGAGCCGAAGGACAAAACGGCGCTCGCCGCGTGGCGCAAGAATCCGCCATTAGACGAAATCCGTGGCGTCCGAAAGAAGTTCGACGAGGCCGGCATCAACCTCTACGCTCTAAACTATTCGATGCGGGCCGATTGGTCCGACGAGGAACTCGCTAAGGGTTTCGAGATCGCCAAGGCGCTCGGGGTGAAATACATTACCGCTTCGTCGAACGTCAGCGGGGCAAAGCGCATCGACAAATTCGCGCAGGCTGCGAAGATCATCGTCGCAATGCATAATCACTCAAACCTGCGGCCGAACGAATTCGCGCGCGCGGAGGACTTCGCGGAGGCGATGAATGGCACCAAGAACATCGCCATCAACTTCGACATTGGCCATTTCACCGCGGCGGGTTTCGACCCGGTCTCTTTCATCGAGCAGCATCACCAGCACATCATCACGCTTCACATCAAGGACCGCCTGAAGAATCAGGGCAAGAATGTGCCATTCGGCGAAGGCGATACCAAGATCAAGGAAGTCCTGCACCTGGTCCGCGATAAGAAATACAAGATCCCGGCCAACATCGAGTTTGAATATGCCGGAGATCCGATGGTCGAAGTGAAGAAGTGCTTCGCGTACTGCAAAACGGCTCTCGAATCGTAATTCCTGGCCGCAAGTGAATCCGGGGGTCGAGGCCCTGTTTACGGAACCTGATAGAAGGTTGAATCACCGACCGGCTTCCTCACAAAACGCTCCTCGATATTGATGGTCGTCTCGGCGGAACCCAGCAGAAGGTATCCACCTCGATGAAGCGTGCCGTAAACGTCCCCAAGGATTTTCTTCTTGGTCGTCGCGTCGAAATAGATCAGGACGTTGCGGCAGAAGACGAAATCGAAAGGGCCAAGAGCTCTAAGACTCTGCCGCAGATCAAACTGCTTGAACGTCACCAACCTCCGGACCTCGTCCTTGATTTGCCACTCCACTCCAGTTCGCTGGAAATACTTGACCAGATAGGCGGCGGGTAGCCCCCGATTCACTTCGATCTGAAGATACCGGCCAGCCTGCGCCTTGTCGAGGATCTGCTGGTTGAGGTCGGTGCCGAGTATTTGAATGTTCCAGTCTCGCAAGCCCATCTCAAGCAGGAGCATCGCCAGACTGTAGGCTTCCTGGCCAGAGGAAGCAGCAGCCGACCAGAAGGAAAGCTTCTTCGTCATCGCACGTTCCGCGATAAGGGGCGGAAGAAGGTGCGCTCGCAGCGCCTGAAACGGCGAGGCATCGCGAAAGAACAGAGTCTCGTTTGTGGTCATGGCTTCGACGACCTGTGATTTGAGGCTGCCCTGCAGCGAGCGCAAGGAGGAGCACAGGTTATTGAGCGAACCCAGACTGTGAGTCTTGACGATGGGCAATAAGCGGGCCTCGATGAGGTACAGTTTGTCCTGTCCAAGCACGATCCCGGATTCTTTGTGAATCAGCCCTTGAAGAAAGGCGTAGTTTTCGAGGCTCAGATCACTCATCAGTGGCGCGGTCGTTCCCCTTACATCGGAGATCGCTCCCTGCTTGCTTACCAGCTCGGATCTGGGTACAGTTGTGTCGCCCACTTTCGGGGTCGGAATTAACGTTGGCAAGGCCATGAGACCCATTCCTCACCACGAACCCCGTGTCGTTGAACCCAAACGGCATTCATAATCTTCGTAAGACCTCCGGAATAACCTGTTTCAAGTCGAGGACCGCGTTCGCCATTCCTGCCGTCACTACCGCTCCAGGCATGCCCCACACTACGCTTGAGTTCTGGTCCTGCGCGATGACATAGGCGCCGCGACTCTTCAACTCCTCGACACCACGCAAACCGTCCTGGCCCATTCCGGTAAGAATCACGGCCACGACCGATCCACCCCAGATATCGGCAGCGGAACGAAACAATACGTCGACGGCGGGCCGACAGGAATTTTCGGGCGATTCCTGGTCTAATGTCGTTACGATTTCTGTGCCACGCCTCTTCAGCCGCAAATGGTAATCACCCGGCGCGACATAGATGCGGCCGGCGCAAACAACGTCTCCGTCCGTCGCCTCGGAAACCTTTAGCTTTGTCAGGGTCTGTAAGCGCTCAGCCAACAGCCGAGTGAACACCTTCGGCATGTGCTGAACGATCAGGACCGGAACGCGTAGCGTGGAAGGCAGGTCGGTGATTATGTTCGCAAGCGCCGTCGGACCGCCGGTGGATACTCCGATTACGATCGCTGCGGGAGGCCCCGTTGCAATCCGTTGTCTCGGATGCGCATTGTGAGCCGCACTGCTGCTGCCCGATCTGCTGTTTGAAAGTGACGGAAAGAACTGCCGAATCTTCGGAACAAGTTCCTCGCGAAAGGCAACGAGAGATTGATTGAGTATTTGCACCTGCGATTCCGCCGAGGATCCAGCAGATACCACGGGCCCCTGCCTCGGCGTCGAAGGTTTCGTGATGTAGTCATTCGCGCCGAGGGTCAACGCCTCGAACGTCGAAGTGCCGCCGCGAACGGTGAGTGAACTGCACATGATGACCGGAAGTCTTGGATATCGCTTCCGGATCTCCCGAAGAGTCTCCAACCCATTCATCCTCGGCATCTCGATATCAAGCGTCACTAGATCGGGATTTACTTGCGAGAGCATTTCGAGCGCAATCAATCCATCCGCGGCAACGCCCGCAAGCTGAATTCCAGGATCCCCTTCAAGAGCATGCGCGACCAGGCGCCTCATGACACTCGAGTCGTCCACCACCAAGACGCGAATTCGCGACGTTTTCCGCATGGGATCGTTGAGGGCGCTACGCGGCATGAGGCTGTCCACGTCGCGGCCATGTGCCGAGTTGGCTAAGATTCTGCTGTCCGGATCCACTGCCTTACCTCTTTTATGCGATCTATTGGTGATTCAAGGTCTCGAGAAGCTTGAGCTTTTCGCTGATTACCTCTCCGGTAAATGGCTTCATAATGTAATCGTTCGCACCAGCCTCAAGCGCCGTCACCATGTGATTGGCATTGGTTTCTGTCGTCACCATCATGAGTGGGATATGAGAGTGCTCGGGAGCCGAACGGAAGGCACGCACAAAGTCGATCCCGTTCATCTCGGGCATGTTCCAATCGACTAACACCAGCGACCAGCCGCTTTGGTGTCGAACCACATCCAGGGCCGCACGCCCGTTTACCGCTTCAACGACTTCGTAGCCTAGTGCCGTCAGAATCCGCGCAAGGATTCCGCGAATCGCTTTTGAATCGTCTATGACCAACGCTTTCGACATCCAGTCATCTCCCTTCCTATCCTCACGACTGCCGTTGAATCGCAGCAAATCGATTTCGCGGATACTTTCATCCGGCTCTTCGCAGAACGGTGCAGGCCGCCGGCACGCCTTCGGCGTGGCACCAGTCGCGACGCCCTTCTTTTGCCAGCCATCCTCGGATCTCTTCGGCGAGAATTTGGTTGATGATAGGTGATTGAGACTGGCGAGCCCCGCGGGTGGCCGCGCACTCATTTTGTAACTCGTCAAGCGAAATCAACCGAATCCCGTTCAGCGACGAAATCGCTGGGTCGCAGTTGCGGGGAACTCCGACATCGATGACCAGCAACTCCCTCCCGTGTCTTCGGCCCTCAAGAATCCCGCGCAAAACCGAAAGGGTCATTTCAGGCAGGACGGCGCTGGTTGCACAAACCACACAATCGACGTCTCGGAGGTCGACTGCGATGTCTTGCCAAGCCGTCGCGCGGCCCTTCGTTCGGGCAGCTAGGCCGTCAGCCTCTTCCGCGCGTCGAGCAGCCACGCGCAGTTGCCCGAAGCCTGCTTTCGCGAAGTGATCGGCGATGTCACTCGAAGCTCGGCCGGCGCCGAGCAACAGAATTCGCGCCGAGTGGTCACCAGCCACACGTTTACGGACGGTACGTAGTATTGCGCCTCCAACACTCGATGCCCCGGTTCCGATTGCCATTTCCCGTCGGACCCGTCGTCCCGCCTTCAGCGATCCGCCAGCGACCCTGTCAAGCAGAGCGCCAAGTACTCCAGCGGTCCGCGCCATGGCAACCGACTCGCGAACCTGACGGAGGATGTGCGTATCCCCAAGAATCTGGTACTCGACGCCGGCCGCGACACGGAACAAGTGGGCCACCGCCTCAGTTCCCGTTCGTTTCCGTAAATATTTGCTTGCTTGCCCGGTGGTCAGGTGGCTGGCCATGGTGCAGGTGGAGACAACTTCAACGAACGTTTCCGCGATACGTTTTATCTTTCGCGGAAGTTCGCCGCCACCTATTGCGGCGTACAGTTCGGTACGGTTACAGGTGCCCAGCAAGAGGATTCCCTCGACGCCGGCGCATCGTCGTAGCTCGCCGAGAAGACCCTCGAGTGACGCCTGTGCGCTTGGCTGGAAAAGCGCAAATTGTTCTCGTACTTCGATCGGCGCGGACTGAAAGTCCACGCCGATCATGACTACCTGTTCATTCATTGGATCCTCCGCCAGCCACCGGAGGTCACACGCGGAATTGAGAGACCAGATCTTGCAACTGGCTAGCCATTTCGCTCAAGGAGCGTGCGGATTTCTGCGTTTCGCTGGCGCCCTCCGTCGTGCTCTGCGCGGCCGTGGCCACGCCAGAGATATTGCGAGCAATCTCGTTCGTGCCCTTCGCAGCCTCCGAGACGTTTCTGCCGATCTCATTGGTCGTCGCCGTCTGCTCCTCCACGGCAGAGGCAATGGTGTTCGAAATGTCGTTGATCTGGTTGATGATCTCGCTGATCTCGCCAATTGCCCTCACCGCGCCTTTGGTATCGGATTGAATCGCCTCGATCTTCTGCCCGATGTCCTCGGTCGCCTTCGCGGTCTCCTTCGCGAGCTCTTTCACTTCGTTCGCCACCACAGCAAATCCCTTGCCGGCTTCACCGGCGCGGGCAGCCTCGATCGTGGCGTTGAGCGCCAGTAGATTGGTCTGCTGCGCAATCGACGTAATCACCTTGATTACCTTTCCGATCTCGATGCTGGAATCTCCAAGTTTTCCGATCGTCTGATTGGTCGTGTCTGCCACGCCCACTGCATTCTTGGCAACGCGTGCCGCCTCGTTGGCGCTCTTTGAGATCTCGCGGATCGACGCGAGCATCTCTTCGCTGCCTGTCGCGACGACAGTTACGTTCTTAGAGACCTCCTCGGACGCTGCCGACACGATCGTTGCCTGGGAAGCTGTTTCCTCGGCGTTGGCTCCCATCTGTTGGCTGATGCTGGTTAGCTCTTCCGACGATGACGAGAGCGACACGGCGTTTCGCGAAATGTGCTGCATGCTCGTCCGCAGATTCACGAAGAACGCCTGAAGATTTTCGCCCATCTGACCGACCGCATCGGCGCCGCTCACGGTTACCTCTCGCGTCAGATCGCCCGCACTGGCGGCCTTGACCACATCAAGAATTGAGTCCACCTTGGCCTTGAGTTCGAGCGCGGCTTGTCTTTCCCTTTCGGTACTTCGGACCTTCTCGATCGAGAGCGACACTTGCTGCCCGACACCCCGAAGTGTTTCTGTTCGTTCCTTCGACAGAGTAATCGATTCCATCGTGAAGAAATCCATTGTGCCGACCACTTGACCGCTCACGAGAACAGGGAAGCATACTCCGGACTTGACTCCGGCCCGTTGCGCGATCGGCGCGCGACAACAGTCAGTCATCTGACCAAGGTCCTCTGTGAAGAATACGTCTCTTTGGCGCCATGCCCGCCCGCTTAGGCCCTCGCCTTCGCGAAAAGTCGCCCGCAAAGTAACATCCCGAAACTCCTGGTTCACCGAACCGGATTCCTGATCGAAGCGCAGAACGTTTGCGGCTGGGTCGATACGCCAAAAAGACCCGTATGCCCAACCGAACTCTGTCTTCACGGTTTCCAGGGCTAGTCTGATGGCGTCCATCTCTGTCAGCGCTGAGGCGAGGGCCGAGAGGACTTTTGCTGCAGCCTGACCATTCGCCTGGAGTTCCTTTCCTCGACGATCGTCGTTCAGTTTCTTGGTGACCACCTCCCAAGTAAACATTGTGCCGATGTGGTCGCCTTTGGGATTTGCAATGGCCGTCATCAGAATGTCCAATGTTTCCGGCCCCAGGACGATTTGCCGTCGATTTGCGACACTCTTGGGGCTAGATTGGATGGCCCGCTGATATTCCGGATCTTTGTCAAACACCTGAATTTTCTGTCCGAGCATCGCATCCGCCCGAACCGGCAAGTACTCTTCGAGCAGTCGCAGTTGATTGATCGAGGCGGCATTCATATACCGAATCGTCATTTCCGGGTCGGTGCAAATGATGTTGACCGGTGAATTGTCCGACATCGCTTTCATCAATGCGATCTCGCCCTCCACCCGGAACTTCGCCGTGACGATATCCCAAGTCACCATCGGCCCGAGGTAGGTGCCCCGGGCGTCAAAAATCGGGCTGACGAGGAAATCGAGCGTCTCATCGCCCAGTGTGATGTTGGCGCGGTGCGGTAGATTCTTGGGATCCGCCAGCAACTGACGCTGTTGCGCCGGATTCTGATGAAAGATGTCAATTGATTTTCCGATCACATCATCCGCGCGGCACGGCAGAAGGTGCTCAAGCTTCTTCAGTGTCGAAAGGGACGCCGGATTCATGTATCGGATCGTCAGCGATGTGTCAGCTTGAATGACATTTGAGGGCGAGTTCTCCATCATCTGACGAACCCTCTCAACCTCGTATTCCATTGCCTTTTTCGCGCTGATCTCCTCCAAGTTCACAACGACGCCGACGTACTGCTGTTGCTCGTCGACAATCGCGTTTACGTTCAGATCGAGAATCAGATCCTCGACGGCAACCTCGGTGCGAATCGGAAGATTTTCCGGATCGCTGAGGAGGCGCCGAATTTGCTTCGCGCGCTGACCGTGGAAGACGTCGAGCGGAGTTCCGACGATCTCGGAACTCGATATTTTGAACAATCGCTCGAGGACGTCGTTCATCTTCGTCGTCATTTCCGCCGCCCGGCGGTTCAGGTACACAATGCGGAGATCCCGGTCCGCGACGAACACGTTTGTGCCGAGCGCGTCCAGCGCTCCCTTCATCCCCTCGATACACGAAGCGAGATCGGTAGGCACATCCAAGACTGCGTTTACGTTTTTCATTCTTGATTCCTTAAGTGAAGCGGTATTGACAATGGCGTTCGACAGGGGCCGTATGCACGATTCAATTTCGCGAACCGTTTTCCGATCCAATCCCAGATCATCGAACGCGGCCCCGAAGTGCCCGATGATCCGGTCTAGAAGCTTTTTTTCGATGAGCGGGTCACGATGCCCGCGCGATGCCGGCGACAGGGATCCGGTTGGTCCGCCCAGAGGCTGCGAGAGGAGTCCGCACTGGTGCGCCCTCCATCGCTTCGTATCGATGCCCGCAAAGAACTCAGCCAGGTTCGGGTCCGCAAGGACGCGAAGGCGAAATGCATCGACCGCCGTCGTCAGCCCTTTTGCGCCGCCAATTCTTACGTACAGGGTCTCCGGCTGTGCGGAGGGCGTCTGCCCTCCCTGTTTTCGGGAGGGTCGCGTTTTCAGCGCGTTGCCGGGCATTGACTCATTTCCTCCATATCAGACGCGTGGCTTAGGGCCGCCCTAGACCGCGACCTCGGATTCCCCGATGGCCGAATTCGAGGTTTTCGAAGCCGTACGCAAGACGCGTTCCGTGTCGAGGACCAGGAGGAGTCGCCCCTCGAGCTTGTGAATTCCGGACGTGATCGCCCGAAGGTGGGCGGGCATATTCTCCGGAGGTCGTTCAAACGTATCCGATTGCATCTCGATGACGTCCCCAATCTCGTCCACCAGAAGGCTGACCGGGCCGTCCTCTCCACGAACCACGATGTTCATCGGAGACGCCTCCGATCCAATCCGCGTCTTTAGCATGCGCCGGAGATCGACCGCCGTCACAATCTGGCCGCGCAAGTTGATCAGACCCTCGATCACCGAAGGTGCGAGCGGTACACCGGTCATCGTTTGGTGGCGGAGAACCTCTTGTACATGGAGGACTTCGATCCCAAAAAACAGTTCCGCCACATGAAACGTCGCGTACTGCATGCGCTCGCCCGCCATTTTTTGGGCGGTTTCGCGGCTCGAGTCTCTACGCCCCCTTGCGGATGCGGCGCTCTCGCAATCTATCGTCAATTCGGTCACTGGACGACCTCCTTCGGGATCTCAGCATTGGGCGATGCCGTCATCACGGCCAGGCGCCGGATCGACGCGAGCATCGTCTCCCGATCCGCCGAATTGCGGTCGGCTCGGTCAGGTCCGCCCGAAAGGACCGGAATCGTTTCAATGGCCGGGTCGGACCGCAGTCGGGCGGATACTTTCGCATGGATGACAGGCGCGGATACAACCACATCAATCACTTCTGCCGCCAGGCGTTCCGCCACTTCCGTTTCGTTGGCCGCCTCGAAGACCCGGTGACCGGCCATCTCCAATTCGTTTCGAAACAAACCCCGTGAGAAGGCGTTCGGATCCGCCAGCAGGATATTGACCGAACGTTGTCGCGGATCGGGCTGCTCGAACCATGTCTCATCGGCGAGCCGAATTACCGCGTGCAGATCCAGGAAATCGGTCACCTTCTGCCCCACTACCGCAGAGCCCAACAACGCCGGATAGCGGTCGGCTGCGGATCCTGCCTTTCGAATCGTCACATGCTCCTCGATAATGTCCAGGATTTGATCGACCTCAAGACCGATCCGCCGATCTTGGTCGGTAAAGACGATGACCTGGGTTACTTCCGGTGTTTCCTCATTTCCGTTCCGGGGGTCCATCTCGCGGCCGCCAAAGTGTTCCGTCAACGAGATGAGGGGTAAGATTTGACCGCGATACTGGACAACTCGTTTCCCGGTCGCATACTCAATTCTGGCGCTTGGAAGTTCTTCGAGCCGGGCGACTAGACTCAGCGGAACCGCCAGGCGATCGATCTGTCCGGCTCGAAATAGCAGTAAACTCTGCTTCTCGTCGTGGGCGCGTGGCGTCTTGCTCGAATCGGTACTTGTGTGGCCTCGGTTCTCTCCGAGGACTCCTGATAGCTGCGCCACTCCTGGCACATCGAGAATCAGCGCGACCTTGCCATCGCCCATGATCGTCGCGCCGGCGTAGCAGGTGAGGCCCTTCAACTGTTTGCCGAGGGGCTTCACCACAATCTCCTGCGTATCGCTGATTCCGTCCACGACGAGTCCGAACTGGCGATCCTCCGCCTGGAGAATCACGATATTGACGGCATCGGCATCACCTGCCGACGCTTCGACTTTCAAAACCTCATTCAAAAGGGCCAGAGGCAAGAGGTTTCCGCGGCGACGGAACACCGGCGCGCCCTGTACGCGTTCGATCTGTTTCCTGGCCGCCTCGCCTTCGAGCCGGACCAACTCGACCAGAGACACCTGCGGAATTACGAACCGTTCCTGGCCGCTGGTAACGACTAGACCCGGAATAATGGCGAGAGTGAGCGGTATCTTGATCTTGACCGTCGTTCCTTCGCCTTTCCGGCTCGCCAAATCGACGACGCCGCCGATCTTCTCGATGTTCGTTTTGACGACATCCATACCGACACCCCGGCCTGAAAGGCTGGTTACCTGATCGGCAGTTGAGAACCCGGGAAGAAATACGAGGCGAACCGCTTCACGTTCGCTCATTCGTTCCGCCTGCTCAGACCGAATTAGCCCCCGCTGCACGGCTCGAGCCTTCACCTTCTCGACGTCGATACCCGCTCCATCGTCCGCGATCTCGATATTGACGTGCCCACCTTCGTGGTATGCGCGCAGGCTCAGCGTCGCCGCCGGTGACTTGCCAGCGCGCATCCGAGCTGCGGGAGCCTCTATCCCGTGATCGCAGGAATTTCGCACGATATGCGTGAGCGGATCTTTGATCGCCTCGATGATGGTCTTGTCCAATTCGGTATCGGCGCCGTCCATGCTGATTTGGATCTGCTTCCGGCAGCTGGCTGCAAGATCCCGCACGATGCGCGGCAGCTTGTTCCAAACGACGCCGATGGGCTGCATGCGCGTTTTCATCACGTTCTCCTGCAGCTCGCTCGTGATGAGGTTCAAGCGTTGAGACGTTGCGCTAAAGGCTGCATCGTCCTGCTGCGTCGTAAACTGCAGGACCTGATTGCGCGCTAGAACCAGCTCACCGACAAGGTTCATGAGCTTGTCGAGCAGCACGACATCCACGCGAATCGTCGAATCCGCCACCGCCGGACGAGCTGCCTCGTCAATCGGTTTGTCAGTGCGCGCGACAGTGTTTGTGTTCGGCGGGACGATTGGTTCCGGCACAGGCGATACTGTTTCCGTAGTAGTCTCCGTGACAACGGAGGGCACTCCCTCGCTTTGCTCGCAGAATTGCCGCAACTTGTCCCGCACATCGAGGTACTCGTTGTCGCCCTCGACCCCGGTTCTTTCGATCACCTCGAGCACTTCTTTCACGGCGTCGACGGATTCCAAAATCAGCGACACGAGCGCGGGCGTCAGCTCACGCTCCCCGTCCCGGACCTGGCTCAGGATGCTCTCCGCGATATGGGTAATGGCCTCAAGTGTTCCAAAGCCGAGGAAGCCGCATGTCCCCTTGATCGTGTGAATCGTACGAAAGATGCTCGCAATCAGATTCTGATCCCCTGGCCGCCCCTCGATCTCGACCAACTCCTGATCCATACGGGCGAGGTTTTCATTGCTTTCAATCAGAAAATCTTTAATCGCTTCAAGTTCTTCCATTTAGTAGGTTCCACCCGATGTCACGTTGGATCAGCTCTGGGACGCGCGCTGGGACCAGGGCGTCTGCCGGAGTCATTGTTCAGGACTCTGGCAACTACCTCTTAGATCGTCCGCACGGCTCGCGCCGACGACCAAGGATTGTCCGATGCGGTAGTCGACCGGAATAGGTGACGTCCCCTATCCGTGAGCCGCTTGGTAGCCTGGATGTGTGATTCGCCCGCTGCTGGTCTTGCTTGGCCCGACCGGCTCTGGAAAATCAGATCTCGCGCTTTTCCTCGCCTCGCTTCTACCCTGCGAAATCGTGAGCTGCGACTCGCTCCAGATCTACCGCGGATTCGATATCGGAACCGCAAAGGTCGGCGCCGGACTTCGCGACGGAGTTCCTCACCACTTGATCGACATTGCCTCGCCAAGGGAGGCCTTCTCCGCCGGGGACTATGCGCGCATCGCGCGGCCCCTCCTTGTAGAGATCTCCAGCCGAGGCCGAATTCCGGTGGTGACCGGCGGAACTGGATTCTACTTGCGCGCCCTGCTGTACGGACTCGCGGACGCGCCTGCACGTGACGAAGCGCTTCGTGCCCGCCTGTCGGCGCGAGAGGCCCGCTCACCGAATTCGCTGCATCGCATCTTGCGGCGGTTGGACCGCAAGGCCGCCGAGCGCATTCATTCGAACGACACGCACAAGCTCATTCGTGCGTTGGAGATCACGATACGGTCCCGCCGCACTCTATCCGAAATTCACGCGGCTCCACCCACGCCGCTTGCTGGCTTCGACACGCTCAAGCTCGGACTGAATCCGTCGCGCGAGGAGTTACGGAAGGCGCTGGATTTGCGCGCAAGCCGCATGTTCGAGTCAGGATTGATAGAAGAAGTACAGGCGCTTCTTGCGTCCGGGCTCACCGGGAACGAAAAGCCCTTCGAATCGCTTGGCTACAAACAAGCGCTTACGGTAATCCGGTCGCAGGCCACGTTGGCAGAGGCTATCGAGTCGACGC
>JBDTTK010000009.1:0-19013 GCA_039930685.1 Bryobacteraceae bacterium
AGCGCCAGTCCAATGGCGTACTTCCACCAGTTCGACGCGGCGGACGGTGGAGGCGGTCCGGCGGCTGGTTTAGTGGGTGACTTCGTCTTTGGACTCGAGCGACTCAAGCCGGAACTCCAGAATGGCGCACCTCTGCGCCAGCGCGATGTTCGCGTCTTTTAGGTGCGACAGAATCATCGAGAAGCGGTAGAAGACGGCGAGAAAAACGCCAGCTATGATCATAGCCAACGCAAGGGTGGGATCGGCGATGCCCAACGTGCCTGCCAGCCAGACCAACCCCGCGTGCCATCGCGACAGCAGAAATAAGATCACGGCTGCGACCAGCCAACTTACGGAATACTCGACGCGGATGTGCTGGCGGCGGAGCGAGAACAGCACGAAAACCGCAAGCGTGAGGCTGAGCAGAGAGACGACGTTGAGTAAGCGTTCCATAGCGGCGTTTCAGGATTGGCTCCGGCGGGCCCGGCCGTCGAACTTGAGGACATTGACGAATACGCCGAGGAGGACGTGCAGGATGTAATACATGCTGCGCAAGGGCGTAATCGTGGATCGACCGGTCGTGCGCGGCCGAAACACGCAGGGGACTTCCACAAAACGGAATGCTTTGCGCTGCAGCACGACCAGCGCCTCGATCTCTGGATATTCCAACGGAAAGCTACGGCTGAAAACGCTGAGGGCGGCCCGATTCACTCCGACAAAACCGGAGGTTGGATCGTAAACCGGCTTTCCGAGAATCGGACGCAGAATCGCGCGGAACAAGGTAATACCGAGACCGCGGGCCAGGCTGGTAGCCTTTCCGCCGCCGCCCACATAACGGGAGCCGATTGCCATCTCGCAGCCGGACGTCTTGAGCGCATTGAGGATCCTGGGTATGTCAGCCGGGTCATGCTGGCCGTCGCCGTCGACTCGGATCACGAAGTCGTAGCCGAGCTCGAAACCAAGCCGATAGCCGGCTTGCAGGCAACCGCCCAGGCCGAGATGGTGCGGAACCGCCAAAACGCGCGCACCGGCCAGCGTCGCCAGATGGCGCGTCGCGTCGCCAGAGCAGTCGTCGACCACCATCACGAGGGCGTCCGGCACGGCGGCGCGGACCTCTTCAATGACTCGCGTGATCGCGCCTTCTTCGTTGAACGCAGGAATAAGGACGAGGAGTTCCTTCACCAATTCGCGGCCTCGCGAGTCCCCATTCTCGCAGAGCGGGTGGCATGCGACCGGCCGCAATTCCGAAATGCGCTCAATGCGACGCGACCTCGCGGACAGAAATGCGGAAGTAGGAGCACAGGCGCGCAAATTGCTTCGGCGAGAGGCGGCGTTTGATTTGCTTCCGCTGGCGGAGCAAGCGCGGCAAGCAGGCAAACGCGGCAAAATGTGCGCGAACGACAATCCACGGAAGCCTTGCCGGTGACCCGCCGGCAGACCGGAACTGCGCGGCTTTCCCGGTTCCACGGAGCATCGCGACCAGGTGCCAGAAGTAGCGGGCCAACGCGAAGAACGGCGCTACCAAGAGCATGGAGAGCGGAAAGGTTTTGAAAATCGTGTACAGCCTGTTTCGTTCGACGTAGAAGGCCTTCATCGCTGAGGCGCGTCCGGCGGAATGCGAGTAGCGATGTTCGACCACGGCATCGGGCACATAGGCGCATTCCCAGGCGGCCCACCGGGCACGCAGTCCGAGGTCGGTGTCCTCGCAATACAGGAAGTAGGATTCGTCAAACAGGCCGATCTCGTCCAGCATGTCGCGGCGGTACAGGCACGCGCATCCGCTAGCCAGCAGAACTTCGCCTTGGGAATTGTACTTCGTGACGGGCTCCAGATGGCCCCGCTGCTTGCTCGATCCGTCCCGCGCGAGCACCATTCCCGCGGAATCGAGTCGATTCTCGCCGGCGAGGACGATTTTGGGGGCGCACATGCCGATTTCATATCGCTTGTCGGCGGCCGCGATAAGGCGTTCCAGAAAGTCGGGAGCCGGGATCGTATCGTCATTCAGGACCACCACGTACTTCGAGGACGAATCGCGGATGGCCTGATTGACCGCATATCCGAAGCCCATGTTCGCGCCGTTGCTGATCACGACCACCTCCGGCGGATGGCAATACTTCGCCGTGACCTCGCCTCCCGAGTTATCGATGACGATGGTCTGAAAATCCTTCAGCGTTTGACCCGCAAGCGCCTTCAGGCACTCGGCGAGGGCTTCGTCGGCAGCGAGAGTCGGAATTGCGACGATGGCAGTCATGAGCATCCTCCGTGTGGCGAAGTACGAAGGACGGATTCGCGGAGCGGAAGTTCTGTTCTTTGTTCGGAACGCAGCAGGGAGTAAGCCGCTGCTGCCAGGAGAATCTTGGCGCCGGCCCCATTTGCGTCTAGGATGTCCCTAGCTTTCATGATTTTAACGGCGGCGCCGGGGTAGGCACGAGGCCGGCCTCCCCATACGCCTATAGATCGAAACCGGATCCGCAGCGCGAGGTTACAAACTAATTTGCGAACGCTGCCACGTTCCGCTGGTCTCACGTGGATCTTAGCACTCGGCAGCCTGAGCGGAGTGTCCGACCCGATTCCTCGCCCTGGGCGGTCCATTTGGATACGATGGAAACCAAGCTCCATGGAATTCCTTCACGAAAGCCTCCTCGAACTCATCACCCAGACTTCCTCGAACCTTCCGCCGGACGTGCGCGCCGCGATGGGTATCGCGCTCGCGGAAGAGACCGCTGGTACACAGGCGTCTCAGGCGTTGGGCATCATCGCCACCAATATCGACATGGCCGAGGAAGACGCCGGGCCCATCTGCCAGGACACCGGCATGCCAACGTTTGTGGTCCACACACCAGTGGGCGTGAACCAGATTCTTTTGAAGAAGGCGATTCAGACGGCGGTCGCCGAGGCTACGAAGCGCGGAAAGCTGCGGCCGAATTCGGTGGATTCGCTCACGGGCAAGAACTCAGGCAACAACCTGGGCGAGGAAACGCCGGTGATCCACTTCGAGCAGTGGGAGCACGATGAGATCGAGGTCAAGCTGATCCTCAAGGGCGGCGGCTGCGAGAACAAGAACATCCAATACTCGCTGCCGATGGAGCTCGACCACCTCGGCTTCGCCAACCGGAACCTCGAAGGCGTCCGCAAGTGCATCCTGCACGCGGTGTGGCAGGCGCAAGGACAGGGCTGCGCGCCCGGCGCCGTCGGCGTCTGCATCGGCAGCGATCGGGCGCACGGTTATGTCCTCGCGAAGAACGAACTGTTCCGCACACTCGACGACGTGAACCCCGTGCCGGAACTCGCCAAGCTTGAGGCCGAGATCATGGAGGAGGCGA
The DNA here is from genome assembly GCA_039930685.1 of Bryobacteraceae bacterium. GTDB lineage: Bacteria > Acidobacteriota > Terriglobia > Bryobacterales > Bryobacteraceae > JBBQWZ01. The sequence goes on from JBDTTK010000009.1 coordinate 3,303, forward strand.
ACAAGATCGGCGTCGGCGCAATGGGCTTCGGCGGCAAGTCGTCGCTGATTGGCTGCAAGATTCGCGCGGCGAACCGGCTTCCAGCCAGCTTTTTCGTTTCGGTCGCGTATGACTGTTGGGCGTACCGGCGCCTCGGCGTTCTCCTTGATGCCTCGAGCGGCGCGATCACCAGGTGGCTGTATCGCGATCCGGCGCGCCAGGTGGAGAAGATGGCGACCGGCTCCGGCTTCCCGCTGACCGGACGCGAAGTGGTCTTGCGCGCGCCGATCACCGAGGAGCAGGTCCGCGCGCTGAAGGTCGGCGACGTGGTTCTGGTCAGTGGAGATATGTATACCGGACGCGACGCGGTCCACGCGTATTTGAAGAATAACCCCCTGCCGGAGGGCGTTTCGCTCGACGGGCAGGTCCTCTATCACTGCGGTCCGGTGATGTTGAAGGAGGGCGACAAGTGGGTTGTCAAAGCCGCCGGGCCTACCACGTCCAGCCGCGAGGAGCCTTATCAGGCGCATGTCATCAAGACGTTCGGCGTCCGCGCCGTTGTCGGAAAAGGCGGGATGGGGGCGAAGACCCTCGCAGCCCTGAAGGAATACGGAGCGGTTTACCTCAACGGAATCGGCGGCGCGGCGCAGTTCTATGCGCGGACCGTCCAGAAAGTTGTCGACGTCAACTTCATGGAGTTTGGAATCCCGGAAGCCATGTGGCATTTGCAAGTCGACGGTTTCGCCGCGATCGTGACCATGGACGCCCACGGCAACAGCTTGCACGCGAAGGTTGAAGAAGAAACCGGCGAGAAGCTGGAAACGTTGCAGAGGGCTTGAGGCCGCCGGCGCAATCAAACGCCGGCACCGTTGCAACGGTGCACGCCGAGGCGTAGTCTCATAGCCATCATGCCTGCGCTGCTGATCATTTTCTTCGTAGCCGCTCAGCTTGCGCCAAAGCAGGAAATGCTCAGTCAAGCTGAGGTACTTCATCGCGCCGCGATGCGCGGGGAAACCGCCGCCGTGGAAATGTACCTCAGGATGGGTGCGGATGTGAATGCCGCCGACTCGGCTGGCCGGAGTCCGCTGCACGACGCCTGCTTGAAGGGTCACGTGGACACGGCGCGGCTGCTGCTGGATCGTGGCGCAAAAATCGCGGTCCATGATAAGACCGGCGCAACTCCGCTTCACGACGCTGCTCTGGGTGGGTCAGTCAAGACGATTGAACTCCTGCTTGCCCGCAAGGCAGACGCGGATGCCCGCGACCTGAGCGGCCAGACTCCATTGGACTACGCCCTGAAAATGGAGCGGACCGACGCCATTCGCGCGCTACGGGCGGCGAAGCCTGCTAAATAACAATCAATTCAGCCAAGTCGCACGGCTGACGTCTTCGCTGTTCTGAGGCGATGGGCCTTGTGCGGGCGAAATCGTGAAAAATTGCACGCCAGCCTAGCAACGTTTGGCCGGAAGCGCCGTATCTCTATGCAGCGCATTTCTGCGTCTGGAGAACAACCATGAACCGCCGCGCCTTCCTTGGGACCACGCTCTCCGCACCGGCCTTCGCAGCCAACGCCTGGAAGTCTGCCCCGCCCAAGGACTTCCTCGCCGACCTGCCCGCGTGGATGTCAGTCGCGCCTGTTCCCGGCGTTTGGGTTACCTGGATTGAGCGCGGCAAAGTCGCCTGGGAACAAGGCTTTGGCGTTAAGAACGCCGAGACCAAAACGCCAGTCGACAATAAGACCATCTTCGAAGCCGCCTCGCTCACGAAGCAGGTGACAGCCTATGTCGCCCATTCCCTGCACAAAGAAGGCAAGCTGGATTTCGATAAGCCGCTCAACGATTACGTCTCCGGCCTGACCGACGCCAAGGCCAAAACGGTCACGGCGCGGCACGTCCTCAGCCACAGTTCCGGATTCCCCAATTGGCGGTTCGAGAAGGGCTCGGCGCTTGTGCCCGCGTTCGATCCAGGGACGAAGTACAGTTACTCCGGCGAAGGCTACGTGTACCTCGCCCGCGTCATGGAGAAGGTGGCCGACGCGGCCTACGGAGAACTCGTCCAGAAGCGCGTCTTCGATCCGCTTGGCATGACGAATTCGAGCGTGGCGCGCCTGCCCGAGCGCGAAGGCCAGATGGCGACTGGTCATGATCGGCGCGGGCAGGTCCAGGACATCACGCGAAAGAAGCGTCTCTGGGATGCGCTGAATGAGCTCGGAAAGCCGGTGACTTCCCTCCGCTATGAGGACCTCGAAGCCCTGCAGGAAAAGCTCAAGCAGCCGACGCTGCCCAACTGGATGGGCATCAACGCGGCGGCATCGCTATGCACCACCGGACCCGACTATGCCCGTTTCGTTCTGAGCGCGATGAAGAACCTCGAGTATCGGAAGCAACAGGTCAAGATCGGCGAATCGCTCGGCTGGGGACTCGGCTGGGCCATCGAGCGGGTCGCGGGACGCGAGTACTTGTGGCAGTGGGGCGACAACGGCGGCTACAAGAACATCGTCATGATCGATCCGGTCGCCGAAACAGGCGCGTTTGTATTCACCAACGGCGACTCTGGAGCGCGCGTCTACGATCGCGTCGTAACGCACGCCACCGGCATTGAGCATCCGGCGTTCCTGTTCATTTAACAAGCGCCCGGATACTTCGTGCCGTGGCGAGCAACCGAGCGAGTTCTGGTCGCTCGCGGACGCCTGATCCCAAATTCGGACGCCCTGGCGGATTGCTTTCCGTTGGTTTCTAGGGCCAGCGCTGGACCTCGACGTGCAAACCGGAGCGCCAAGGAGACGTCTATCCCGAATGCATGAACTCCGCCAGGACCTCCGCTTCGGACTGCGCTTGCTTCTCCGCAAGCCCGCAATCTCGGCTCTTGCGATTCTCATTCTCGCCATCGGCATCGGCGCAAATGCTGCTATCTACAGCCTTGTACAGGGGATCCTGCTGAGGGCATTGCCCTATTCCGAGCCGGACCGCCTCGCTATGATCTGGCTCGACAACCGCCGCCAAAACATCAAGGAGGACCTTCCTTCCTACCCGATGTACATGGACTGGAAGAAGGCCAATTCCTTCGTCACCATGGCGCCAATGGCCGGCGGCAGCGCGATGCTGACGTCTACCGGCGACCCCGAGCAGTTACGCATGATTCAGGTTCCGGCCGAGATGTTTGACGTCTTGGGGGTACGGCCTGCGATTGGCCGCGCCTTCTCGAAAGACGAGGAGCAGGATGGCAAGGACCGTGTCATTGTCCTGTACGACGCCTTCTGGCGGCACCGCTTCGGCGCGGACCGCTCGATTATCGGCAAGGACGTTGACTTCGATGGCCAGAAGATGACGGTAATCGGCGTCATGCCGGAATCGTTCCGTTTCGTCGGAACCGACGTCGCATTCCTTAGGCCGCTAGTCGTCTCCCCGAGGGCGCGGGAGGCACGCTTCAATTATTGGCTCCGCGTTGTAGCCCGCCTGAAGCCGGGCATTTCGTTCACACAGGCGCAGGCCGAATTGAGCAGCATTGCCTCGAATATGGAAATCGCCGACCCACGAACCAAGGGTTACGGCGCTTACGTCGTGCCTCTCCACCGCCAGGTGGTCGGCGACACGGAGACTCCGCTGCTAATTCTGTTCGGCGCCGTTGCGCTGGTTCTTTTGATCGCCTGCACCAACGTGGCGAGCCTGTTCCTCGCGCGCGCTGAGGAACGCGAGCGCGAAATCGCCGTCCGAACCGCGCTTGGCGCCAGCCGTAGCCGTTTGATCCGCATGATGCTCATCGAAAGCGGCGTTACCGCCGTTGTCTCCGGCATGCTGGGGATTGCGCTCGCGTATGGAAGCCTGCAGGCGTTAGCCGCCTACGGACCCAAAGATCTGCCGCGGGCAGCGGAAATTTCGATCGACGGCGGAGTGATGCTGTTTGCGCTCGCTGCCTCTCTCTTAACCGGGCTCCTGTTCGGCCTCATGCCCGCGCTGCAGGCATCGCGCTTCAATCTCAACGAGTCGCTGCGTGACGGCGGCCGTGGAGCGAGCGCCGGACGCCGTGCGCGTTTCCTGCGTTCGACGCTGGTCGTGGCTGAATTTGCTCTCGCCGTGGTGCTGCTTGCCGGATCCGGACTGCTCATCCGCAGTCTGATAGCGCTGCAAGGCGTGCCATCCGGCTTTGAAACCGATCATGCGTTGGTGATGCGGATTAGCGCGCCGCGTTCGCGGTACCCGCAAGGTCCACAACTGATTTCTTTCTACTCGCAATTGACCGAGCGGCTGAAGTCGGTTCCGGGAGTGACGGCCGTCGGCGGCACGACAAGCATTTTCCTCACCGCGACGCCGGACTCGGGTGGCTTCACCATCGAGAATCACCCGCCGATTCCTGCTGACCAGCAGATCGAGGCGACGGTCGACTCTGTGACGCCCGGCTATTTCGCTGCCGCGGGAACTCCTTTGCTGCGCGGACGCATGTTTGACGCGGGAGACACCGCCGACAAGCCAGGCGTCATCCTGATCAACGACACCTTCGCCAAGCGTTTTTGGCCGAACGAGGATCCGGTCGGCAAGCGGCTCGTCTTCGGCACGCCCGGACCCAAGAATCCCTGGTACACCATCGTCGGCGTCGTTGGCGACGAACGGCGAATGGGCCTCGATATTCCCGCCCGCTGTGAATCCTTCGGACCACTCGCGCAAGGCCCCTCACGCACTCTAAACGTTGTCGTTCGCGCATCCGGTGATCCTACCGCGGTCGCTGGCGCCCTTCGCAGTGTGGTGCAGGAAATCGATCGGACTGTTCCGATCCAATACATCACGCCCTTTGAAACACTCTTCGGAGAGAACGCAGCCCAACGCCGGTTCCAAACCCTGCTGCTCGGCGTCTTTGCCGGGATTGCGCTTCTGCTTGCCTCGATCGGCATCTACGCACTGATGTACCAGGCGGTTACCCGCCGGACTCAAGAGATCGGCGTGCGCCTCGCGCTGGGCGCGCAGCGGTCCGACGTACTGAAGATGGTTTTGAACGAAGGACTCACTCTGGCCGCGATCGGAATCGGCATCGGGATCGCCGCGGCGCTCGCCTTGACGCGCCTTCTGGCGAGTCTGCTCTTCGGCGTTACATCCACGGACCCGGTCGCCTTCGGCGCTGCAATCGGTGTTCTGCTTACCGCCGCTGCATTCGCGGCGTATCTTCCCGCCCGAAGAGCCACGGATGTAGATCCCATGGAAGCACTTCGTTACGAATGACAATTATTTAGCACTGAAGGAGACGGCATGCTCGAAGATCTTCGGTACAGTTTGCGACTCGCGGCGAAACAGCGGGGCGCGACCCTCGTCGCCGTCGCGGCGATGGCCCTCGGCGTCGGAGGCAGTACCGCGATTTTCTCCGTCGTCGACACGGTGGCATTCAAGCCACTTCCGTTTCCGTCGCTCGACCGCATGATCGCCCTTCGCGCCGCCGACCTCCGGAATCGCGGAGCCTGGACAGAACTGTCGCCCGCCGAATACCTTGCTTTTGCCGCGCGCAACCGGACCCTCGCGCAGACCGCTGCCTTTACCTACGCCAACGCCAATCTGAGCGGCAACGGCGATCCGGAACGAGTGCAGGCGTTCCGGGTTACGCCGGGAATGTTCGCGTTGCTCGGCGTTCAGCCTGCGCTTGGGCGCACGTTTCGTGAAGACGAACAGGAGCCCGGCAAGCATCGTGTTGCATTACTCAGCCACAAGCTCTGGGCGCGCCGTTATCAGGCCGACCCCTTGATCGTCGGGCGCACTGTCGGCATCGACGCGCAGCAGTTCACGGTCATCGGCGTCCTTCCCGATGGCCTGGAGTTTCCGCCGTCCGCCGAATTGTGGCTTCCCTTTTCGTGGACGCCTGCCGAACGCGCGAGCTTCCAGTCGCAAAGCCTCCTCGCGCTTGGGCGATTGCGCGACGGCGTAACCCGCGAACAGGCGGCCGCCGATCTCGATTCGATCGCCGCGGCCCTGGCTCTCGAACAGCCGGACACGAACGCCCGTCGAACTGCGTGGACCAAGCCGCTCCGCCAGTCCGCCGGCTTCGACCACACCCGCGAGTTCGCCACGATGATGCTGGGCGGCGCCGGCATCCTCCTTCTCATCGCGTGCGCGAACGTCGCCAATCTACAGCTTTCACAATCCGCGGCGAGACGCAGGGAAATTGCGGTTCGCGCGGCATTGGGCGCCAGCCGCTGGAGGATCGTACGATTGCTTCTCACGGAAAGCATCCTTCGATCGCTGCTTGCCGGAGCCGCAGGCGTCCTGGTGGCCGTCTGGGGCGCGGACCTGATCCGCAACATGATGCCGGCCGATTTCTCAAACCTAATCTCCGGATGGAAGAACCTCGGCGTCGACGCGCGCGCGCTTGCGTTCGCCCTTGCCGTCGCCCTCTTCACCGGATTGGCTGCCGGAATCGCACCCGCCCGCGCGGCGGCGCGCACCGACGCGCAGGAAGCTCTGCGCGCCGCGGGACGCGGGTTCGCCGGAAGCCGCGGATCGCGCCGCCTGACGAATGCGTTCGTGGTCGCTCAGATTGCCGCCTCCCTGGTTCTTGCCACCAGCGCTGGGCTGCTCTTCAAGGGCATGCTCGCGCTCTCGTCCGAAGAGAGCCGCCGCGAACCGGAGAAGATTCTGCGCTTCCGCGTTTCACTGCCGGAAGCGAAGTATGGAGAGAAAGCCGCCGTCACCACGTTTTACGAGGGGCTCCTCGAACGCGTTAGCGCTCTGCCCGGCGTCCAACGTGCCGGCGTGATCCTCAATGCGCCGTTCAGCAGTTCAAGCGAGAGCGGCAGTTTCCAGATCGAGGGCGCCGCGCCCGTTGCCCGGGGAGATTCGCCGCGCATGCAATTGCAGGCCGCGAGCGAGGGCTACTTCGGTACTCTTCGCGTCCCGCTCCTGGCCGGACGCGGGTTTCTCGCGGCGGACGGCGCTGCCGCGCCCCGCGTTGCCGTCATCAGTGATTCGCTCGCGCGCCGCTACTTCGGCGGGCAGGATCCGGTCGGTCGCCGGATCCAGTTCGGAGCGCGACCGGTGGACCAACCCTGGACTACCATAGTCGGCGTCGTTGCCGATGTCCGTCACAGCGCGTTCGACAAGATTCCCCGGCCCACGATCTACCGGCCGCTCGCACAACTCGCCGTTCGCGACATGGACGTGCTGGTTCGTTCGGCGGATCCGCCCGCCGCGTTGATCGCCGCGATCCGGACGCAGATCCAAGCGCTCGACGCCTTCCAACCCATCTTCGAAGTAATGAGCCTCGAGCAACTCATCCAACGCGATTCCACCGGCAGCCGCATCCTGTCGACCACGATGGGTTCGCTGTGCGCAGCCGCTTTGCTCCTCGCGCTTGTAGGCGTGTACGCGGTGATGTCCTACTCCGTTACGGCGCGTATCCAAGAGTTCGGCGTCCGCCTCGCGATTGGAGCGACGCGCGGAGACCTTCTGCGGCACGTGATGGGCGGGGCAGTCGGCTTGATCACGCTCAGCCTCGCGGTCGGCTTGGCTCTGTCGTTCGCCGCGGCTCGGGTTTTGTCAAATCTCTTCACCGCCGTTCCGGCCGGTGACACGGCGATTTTCGCCGGAGCACCGCTTTTGCTGGGACTCGCGGCCGTGCTGGCCAGCTTCATTCCAGCTCTACGGGCGACCCGTGTCGATCCAATGGAAGCGCTGCGGTACGAATAAGCGCCTCGCGCCGACTTAAAGGAGATTGAATTGAAGAACGACATCCTCTGCACACTACGCGGATTGCGCAAAGCGCCGTTGTTTACCGCCGTGGCCGTACTCACCCTGGCGTTGGGCGTTGGCGCAAACACGGCCATTTTCAGCGTCATTAAATCCGTGCTGTTGAGTCCGTTGCCGTACGCGTCGCCGGAACGCCTGATGGCGGTCTCGCAGGGCAACGCCCGATCCGTGAAGCCCGGCACAACCTCGTTCGGAACACTCGTCGAGTGGCGCGCCCGAACCCGGCTCTTCGAATCACTGCAGGTGTATCGCGATTGGGGGATCCCGACCAGTGGCCTCGGCGACGCCGAATTGGTCAACGGCCTCCGCGTCTCCGCCGGATTTTTCGACACGCTCGGCGTACCGATGCATCTCGGCCGCAACTTTACGGCGGATGAGGACCATCCCGACACGCGCCGCGTCGTCATCCTCAGCGATGGATTCTGGCGGACCCGCTTCGGCGGCGATCCAAACGTCATCGGCAAGAACCTGGTGCTCGACTCGCGCCCCTACAAGATCGTCGGCGTTCTGCCGGCCAGTTTTCGAACAATTGGCTTCCGATATCAGGCCACGCCCAACATTTTCGCGCCGCTGGGCTACGATGTCTCGCAACCTTTCGCCTGCCGGAGCTGCCAGCACCTGCGGCTCATCGGACGCGTCAAACCCGGCGTGACACCCGGAGCGGCCGAGGCCGAGCTCACCGCCATCACGAAAGATCTTCTTCGCACCTATCCAAAGGACTACTCGCCGACCGAACGCGCCGTCGTCGCGTCGCTGCAGGAATACTTCGTCGGCTCCTCGGAAGCCACCCTTTGGGTTTTGCTCTCGGCCGTCGGACTCCTGCTTTTGATCGCTTGCGCCAACATCGCGAACCTCCTGCTCGCCAGGGCCACCGGACGCCGCAAGGAACTCGCGCTGCGCGCCGCCATCGGTGCTTCGCGCGGCCGCCTGATCCGGCAAATGCTCACCGAGAGCATGGTGCTTGGCATCGGCGGCGGCATTGCCGGAATTGCTCTCGCGATCTACGGAATTGAAGCTCTTAAGTACCTGGGCGCTGACCGGATTCCGCGGATCGGAGAAGCCACGCTTGACCTTCCGGTTCTGCTCTTCGCATTGGGTGTAGCCGCCGTCAGCGGAATCGCGTTCGGCGTGGCGCCTGCGCTTGAGGGTTCGCGCGTCGATCTCAACGAGGCATTAAAGGACGGCGCGCGCGGATCGGCCGGCCGCCGCCGGACCCGCCATGCGTTGGTGATTGCGGAAATCGCTATCGCCTTCGTCATGATCGCCGGAACAGGCCTCCTGCTCAAGAGCCTCAGCCGCCTTCTCGACCTCAACCCCGGGTTCGACCCGTCGTCCACGCTCTCGCTCAACATGAGCCTCGTCGGCCCTACTCTCCAAAAGGATGAAGAGGTCGCTGCATTTAATCGGCAACTGCTGGAGACGCTCCGTTCCGTCCCCAATGTGGAGAGCGCCGGTCTGGTCAGTACCTTACCGCTCGGCGGAAATTCGGACCGCGCCGGACTCCATATCAAGGAGCGATATGTGCAGGAGGGCGCCGTTCCCAACCCTTATCGCTATTTTGTAAGTGCCGATTATCTGCGCACCATGCGGATACCGGTGGTTCGTGGCCGCGGGTTCACCGACCAGGACCGGCTCGGCACGGAGCCCGTTGCGCTCATCAGCGAAACCACGGCCAAGCAGATCTGGCCTAACGAAGACCCCATCGGGCAGCACATCGAGCTCGGTGGGCGTAACGAAAACGGCCCCTGGCACCGCATCGTAGGAATTGTCGGCGACGTGCGTCAGGTGTCGCTCAACCAGGAACGCCGAATGCAGGCTTACTTGCCGGACGCCCAGGTTCCGCAGAGTGGCTATACGGTTGTCGTTCGCGGGTCGGGCGCGCTCGAGAAGCCGGTCCGCGAGGCGATCCGGAAGCTGGACCGCAATCAGCCCGTCTACGATATCGCCACGATGGAAGAGCGAATCTCGGTCACCGTCGCCGAGCGCCGTCTGGCCCTCATCCTCCTCGGATTCTTCGCCGGCCTCGCCCTCGTACTTTCCGTAGTCGGCGTCTATGGGCTGATGGCGTACCTCGTCGGAATGCGGCGTCGTGAGTTCGGAATCCGCGTTGCGCTAGGCGCGTCTGCGCGCCAGACTGCCGGCGTCGTGATGCAGGAGGCGATACGCCTGATCGGCGCCGGCCTTGGCCTCGGAATCGTCATCTCGTTCGGACTCTCCCAGTGGATTCGCGGCTTGCTCTTCAACGTAAGCCCAGTCGACGGCTGGGTTTCCGCGACGGTTGCGCTGCTACTGGCCGCTGCTGGCTTGGCCGCCACCTGGCTTCCGGCGCGCAGGGCCGCGCGGGTAGACCCTATGGACGCATTGCGGCAAGATTGACGCAGATCCATTGCGTTCTCCCGGTCTTCGTTGTGCGTATTCATTGAGGGGTTGTTCCGCAAGTCCTTTCCGGCGGGCGGGTCGGGCGAAAGCGAGACAGTCCGCAACCTTCGTGATCAAGCGAGGTATGTAAAGATATGCGCGATTTTGTCTTCGCTCTTCGGCAGCTTCGGCGGAGCCCCGCCTTCACCGTAACCGCCATCCTGGCCATCGCCCTCGGCATCGGCGCCAACACCGCGATCTTCAGCGTCGTCAACAGCGTCATCCTCAAGCCTCTTCCGTTCAAAGACCCGGAAGGGCTAGTGATGATCTGGGAGCACAACTTCCAACGGGACAAGCGGCAGAACGTCGTCGCGCCCGCCGACTACCTCGATTGGAAAGCGCAGGCAAAGTCCTTCTCGGCCATGTCCGCGGTGATCGACGTCCGCGCCAACCTGATCGAGGGCGAACCGGAGCAGATTCGCCAGGAGATGGTAGAGGCGTCCTTTTTCCCGATGCTCGGCGCCCAGACCGTCGTCGGCCGCACATTCTCACCGGAGGAGGACCGCAGCGAAGCCGCTCCGGTTGCTGTCCTCAGCCACGACCTGTGGGTCAGAAAGTTCAATGCGGATCCGAATATCGTAGGGCGCAAGATCAACATGGACTCGAAGCCCGCCACCGTTATCGGGGTGCTATCGGCCGACTTCGCTGTGCTCGCCACGCCCGTCGACCTTTGGACCACCGGCTTCTTCCGCAAAGGCATCAACTATCGCGTCAACTACGGCCGGTTTATGCGATTGATTGCCCGGCGCAACCCCGGAGTCAGCACCACCCAAGCCCAGGCCGAGCTCTCCGGTATCGCCCAACGCCTCGAGCAGGAGCATCCCGACTTCAACAAAGGCTGGGGCGTCAACATCGTTCCACTGCATGAACAATTCGCCGGACCGATCCGCACGCCGCTGATGATTCTGCTGGGCGCCGTCGGCTTCGTCCTCCTGATCGCGTGCGCGAACGTCGCCAATTTGCTGCTGGCGCGTGCCGCCGCAAGAGAGAAGGAGGTTGCCATCCGCGCCTCGCTCGGTGCCGGACGCGGACGACTGATCCGCCAGTTCCTGGTCGAGAGCCTGACGCTCGCCGCCATTGGCGGCGCGCTCGGCGTCCTCCTCGGATATTGGACCATCAAGCTGATCAAGCTCTTCGGACCCGCCGACGTCTACCGCCTCCAGTCCGCCAGGCTCGACTGGACCACGGTTGGCTATTGCGCCGCCGCGACGGTTCTTGCGAGCGTCACCTTCGGTCTTGCCCCGGCCCTGGCCGCCGCCCGCGAAGACGTCAGTGCCGCCTTGAAGGACTCCGGCCGGGGGTCCAGTTCCCGGGCGGGCAATCGCCTGCGGGGAGTGCTGATCGTCGCCGAAACTGCCCTCTGCCTGGTTCTCTTGATCGGCGCCGGTCTGATGCTCAAGAGTTTCGTCCGCATGACTTCGGTCGATCCGGGCTTCGATCCCAGTAACGTCCTAACCTTCAATGTCGCGCCCACCAGTCCGTCCAGCCCGGAGCACAACGTCGCATTCTTCGTTGAGGCAATCGACCGGCTGAAGCGGATCCCCGGCGTCCGTGACGCGAGCGCGATCACTTGGCTCCCCTTCTCCGGACCTGGAGCCGCCACGAGTTTCTCCGTCGTCGGTCGTCCCGCGCCGCCGCCCGGACAATCGCCAACCACCGACGTCCGCGTGATTCATCCGGATTTCTTTCGTGTCTTGGGCATCCCGCTCAAACGCGGGCGCTTCATGGAGAGCAATGATTATCGCGCCGAGGCGCCACGCAAGTACATTGTCAATGAATCGATGGCAAAGCTGGTCTTTCCGAATGAAGATCCACTTGGCAAGCAGCTTGTCGTTGCGATGGGCGACGACAAGCCCGGCGAGATCATCGGAATCGTGGGCGACGTGAAGTTCGCGGGTTTCGACGGAGAAGTCCGCCCGATGGTGTATTATCCGCATCCGCAATTGCCGATTCGCTTCATGACCCTCGTCGTCAAGACGTCCGGAGATCCACGCCTGTTCGCGGCGCCCGCGCTCGCGACCATCCGCGAAATGGCTCCGACGCAGGCGGTAACCGACATGAAGCCGATGACGGACTGGATGGCCGCCTCTGTGGCTCAGACGCGCTTCCAGATGAGCCTGCTCATCGGATTCGCCAGCCTCGCGCTCATTCTCGCCGCCGTCGGGCTCTATGGCGTCGTCGCGTACTTTGTCCAGCAGCGGACACAGGAAATCGGCATCCGCATGGCGCTCGGCGCGCAACCGTCCGAAGTCAGCTTCTTTGTCATTCGGCAGGGATTGCAGCTCGTCGCCGTCGGAGCCGTCCTCGGACTCGCCGGAGCGCTGGCGCTCAACCGCTTCTTCACCGAATTATTGTTCGAGACTCCGGGTACAGATTGGGTGACCTACGGCGGAGTGACAACTTTATTGCTCCTGATCGCTTTGGCCGCCTGTTACGGACCTGCGAGGCGCGCCACGCGCATCGATCCGGTAAACGCCCTGCGCTAGGCCGTTACGAATACACGGCCTGAATCAGCGCTCGAATATAGCCGTAACAGTAGGCGAACGCTTGGCGTCCGCCGTCATCGCTGTCGATCTTCGGAACGTGGTCCGGCATCAGCATCCCGTCGTAGCCAGCGTCTTTGTATGTTCGGATGGCGGCCACGAAATCCACGTCGCCGTTGTCGGGAAAGGTCTCGCGGAAGTTCAGGAAGCCGCCCTGAATATTGCGAAAGTGCACGTTGAAGATCTTCTTCCGCGATGCGAAATATCGGATCACATCATGGATCTCGCGCCGGGGGTCCTTCAGCATCTCGCTCACCGTACCCTGGCAGAAATTCAGCCCGTGATACGGGCCCTCCTCGATCGCGACGAACCGCTTTAGCCCGGCGACGCTTCCGAGCACGCGATGCACGCCGCGGAACCCGCGATCCTCGGGCATCCCCGGATCGTGAGGATGGCAGGCCATCTTTACTTTGTACTCATTGGCCACCGGAATGATGCGCTTCAGAAAGTAGCCGATCCGGTCCCAGGCCTCGGCCGCGCTCACCCGACCCGCTTCGGTCAGCGGTGGATCCTGCTTCGCCTGGTCGTACACGAAGCTCGAATATCTCGCGCCACCTCTGCCTCGCGTGGCGTCGCTTCGCACCACGCCTAGAATCGACATGTTGTACTTGAGTCCCGGAATCCCGGCGCGCGCCGCGTTGCGGATCATCTGGCAAATATCGTCGATCTCGCGATCGCGCTCCGGACTTTTGCCGAGCATGATGTTCGGATTCTCAGCCTTCGTAATATAGGCGGAACTCAAAGGCAGCGGAACCAGGTCGAGCGAGATGCCAAAGCTCTCGACGTGCTCGCGCAGCTTCGTCAGCCCCTCGACGGACCAGTTGGCGTCGAGGGTCCGCGACGGAAGTCCGCTGCAGATGCTCTCGACTCCCAGCGCGGCAAGCACATTCAATGGAGTGGCAGAGCTTTGCGTGCCGACCCTCATCCGGCGAGCGACCGTCGGCTGAGTCCGTGAGCTCTGTCCAGCCAACGCGGTAGGACCTGCCGCGATTGCGGATTGAAGAAATCTTCGTCGGCGCATAGGAACGATTCTAGGTCACCGGTGCACCGGACACTTGCTCGGCCAAAGCAGGGTGACAACGGTACCGTTTCGCTACCATAATGGTACCGATGGCGAACATCACTGTTAAGAATATTCCCGATGACGTCTACGCTCGGATTAAGCTGGCTGCGAAAGCGCAGCACCGAAGCGTCAATTCTTACCTCGTCGAAATGATCGCGACCCGAGCCGCGTCAACTGCCACTGCCCGCTCACCGCTCGAAGTTCTGGCAGAAATGCGGGAGTTCAGGGAGAGACTCGGTCGATTGCCCCAAAGTCTTGGAGAATCACTCCGCGAAATCCGTGACGGGCGGGACTTTGCGTGACCACATTCGTAGTCGACGCCAGCGTCGTCGTCAAGTGCGTCAACGAAGAGGACCAGACGGCACAGGCGGAGGCGTTAATGCTCTTGTCGGCGGACAGCCGGATTGGACTCGCCGCGCCGGACTTATTGGAGTTGGAAGTCACGAGCGTTGTGGTGCGCGCCGTTCGCCGCGGCAACCTCGGACTGCAAGAGGCTCGTGCGGCGACCATGCTCCTTCGTGGGCTTGGGATTGAGCAGTTGCCGCATAGAGCCTTTCTCGATCAGGCTTTCGAACTCGCGCTCGCCCACCAGCAAGCCGTGTACGACTGCCTTTACCTGGCGCTCGCTTTGCAAATCCAATGTCCGCTGATCACGGCAGACCGCCGGTTTCACGAAGGTGTCCGCCGTTCTTTTCCGATGGTCTTGATGCTTGGGGCGCCCATTCCAGGGCTCTAGACGGATGGGCTTTGCACGCCTTGGAGCAGGCGTCAGGAAGGCGGACTTTAGAGATTCCGCTTCAGGAACGAACAAATCTGGTAGCCGTCCATGAATTTGAACGGTGTCTCGCCGAGCGTGTAATGTCCGCACGGCAACACCACGACTTTGTGATCGAGGCCGACCTCGCGGGCGTGCGCGATCACTTGTTCCGAAAACTTCACCGGAAACGTGGTGTCGTACCGCGCGTAGATGAACAGCGTCTTTTTCGTCTTGTGGGCCGCATACTGATCGAAGTGATGCGGCGGACTCACCGCCATCCACGCGTCCCGCAGGCTTTCGAGCGTGATGCTCTTTTCGATCCCCTGCCGGATGTGCTGCGTCGATAGCCCTTCCCACACCACGTCCGCGAAGTACGTTGAGCAGTGGTTGAAGACGTTGACTTCAATTCGCGGATCGTACGCGCTCGCTAAGAACGCATAGCAGGAGCCGAGGCTCGTCCCGCAAATTCCGACGCGCTCATAGCCTTGCGAATACAGCCAATCGACACAACTTCGCACGTCGATCACCGCCTGCCGCGTCGCGTCGATGGTCCTGCCGACATTCGCCGACACGGCGTAGTCGGCGCGCTGCAACTCCGGCGGCATCCGGTAGTCGTGATACGGCAGACTTAGGCGCAGAGCCGACATTCCGAGCTTCGCCATCCCCTTGCACAACGCCCCGTGCTGCCCCAGGCTCGCATTCCAGTGCGGCAGGACGATCACAGCCACGCGCCGGCGTCCGGGTTTATCGGCCGCCGGATACCACTGGCCGTGGACCAGGTTGTTCTCGGGATACGGCGTATGGACGGCCGATGTGAACTTGACTAGGGCCGGCTGTCCGTCGCCCCCCGGCTCCAGACGGAAATCCGAAGGCACATCGTAGTCGAAGAACTCCTCGGGATGCTCAATCGCGAGGCGGTTCATCAACTTAACGTAGGTTTCCTCGTCGTGGCCGTTCCTCGGATGCCTTTTGGCGATCGGCCAATCCGCCGTCCAATCGACGCCCCACTCAAACTCCCTGACGACGCGATTGGTCGCTCGGAAGCAAAGTTTGTTCTCCCAATCCGACATCCAACGTGCGTAAAGACCCATGTTTCCAATCGATGGCATCCGCCTGCGCGGACAAGTGCCTATCTATAGGCTAATCAACAGAGTGCCGGTCCGCCATACCCCGCCTTCCAATGGGTCTTTTTGCGGGTTATTTGCGTGTTTTCGGCGGGTGATTGAGAAT
>JBDTTK010000010.1:0-18584 GCA_039930685.1 Bryobacteraceae bacterium
CCGGCGACGAAAAAATCTATATCGATCTCGGTTTCTATGATGAGCTGAAGCGCCGCTTCGGAGCGCCGGGCGAATTCGCACAAGCTTATGTGCTTGCGCACGAACTCGGCCATCACATTCAAAAGCTGCTCGGAACGGAGGCGAAGATGCGCCGCGCCCAACAGGCGAACCCTCGCGCCGCGAACCAGTTGTCGGTACGAATGGAACTGCAGGCCGATTGCTACGCCGGCATCTGGGGACACTCCACGAAGCAGCGCAACATCCTTGAAGAGGGCGACATCGACTCCGGACTGAAGGCCGCCGCCGCCGTCGGCGACGACAACATCCAGAAGATGGCGGGGCGGCGCGTCTCGCCGGAAAGCTTCACGCACGGCTCATCGGCACAACGCGTCGAGTGGTTCCGGAGAGGCTTCAGTACCGGCGACGTCGCCGCCTGCGACACATTCGGCAGCCAGCAATAGGCTTAGCCCCTAGCGCTTCACGAGCTGGAATGCGATGTCGCGGCCCAGACCGCCGATGTTGGCCAGCCAGATCCACAATAGCGCCAGCGGTTCAAGCAGACGCGCGTTCGTCAGCGGACCCGCATCCACCGCGTCGAAGCCGAGGTCCGACGTGAGGCGCTTCGCGACCGCCTTCGCATCCGCGTCATCGCTGCAGTAGAACATGACGGTCGGCTTCCCCTGGTAGACAGGGTCAGCCATGTTCGCGAACCCGGTCGTATTGAAGACCTTCACGACCCTCGCGCCGGCTGCCGCGACCGCGACCTGCTCCCCGCCCGACTCCGTGGTGCCCACTTCAAGGCCAGCAAGGTTCGGTAACAGCGGATTTGTACAGTCGAAGAGGATCTTGCCGTTCAGGTCGAGTCCGCCGAGAATCTCCTTAACCTGCGGCCATGGCAGCGCGGCCACAACAACCTCCCCTGCCTTTACAGCCTCCCCGACGGTTGCGCCATTCGCGTTCGAGCCGGAGGACGCCAAGAGCTTCTTTGCTTCCGCGCTTTCCGGGTCCCGAAATCCAAAAATTACGTGATGTCCGACGCGCGCCCAATGAGTTCCCAGCGCTCCGCCGACGTTTCCTGTGCCAAGTATGGCGATGTTCATGCAGTCCATTCTCCTGAATCTATTGTATTACGATACGTTACGGTAACGTTACGCAAAATGAGATGATCAATGTGCCGCTCGCGTCGCAGAAACTTCTCATATGGCTCTTCAGCGTGCAGAACCAGGCAGGCCGCGTGACCGCGATCTGGATGCTCGCATCCTCAAGGCGGCTTTGCGTCAACTTTCCGAAGACGGATACAGCCGCATGTCGATCGATTCGATCGCGGCCGAAGCCGGCACGACCAAACCGGCTCTATACCGCCGATGGAATTCGAAGGCGGACCTGGCCACGGCCGCAATCTCGGAACTTCGCATCGCCGAGCCGCCGCTTCCGGAAGGCTCACCGCTGGACAGGTTACACGCGTCGCTTCGATCCTTCCGATCCTCGCTCCTTCGTCCGCGCGGTATGGCGCTGATCGGCGTGGTGCTCGCGGAGGAGGGCCACACGCCGGACTTGCTTCGGCTGTTCCGCCAGCGGATTGTCGAACCTCGGCGGACCCAGATTTCTGGAATTCTGGACGAAGCCCGCGCTGCCGGTCTCCTCAAACCGGAGGCCGATCGCGATGCCGCCGTCAACCTCCTGATCGGTTCGTTCTACGCTCGCTATCTCGAAGGTGTGCCAATTCCCGCAAAATGGATCGAGCGGATTGTGGCTGTCGTATGGCGGGGCATCGCCAAGGATTCACGCCGAAAGCCGGCCCCACGCGGCGACGTGCGGAATAGTTCCTGCGTTTGAAGGGATGTTTGAAGGGATTTCCTGACGGATACCATGGTGGTATGCGGTCGACTGACTTCAGTCAAACCGCCGGAGCACAGCCCACTGATTCCCGACCGCCCTTTTTCGAGAAACCGAGCTTCGAGGCGGTGGATTGCGCTCGCCATCGGCGTAATCTACCTCGTTGCGCTCGCGGCATCGCACTACCTGCGTAGTCAACTACCAGCACCGCCTCTCGAGCCGGGGCAGAAAGGTCGCGCTGTCAAGACGGCCGTCAATGACGCGATCCGCAACCCCTCGATCCGCTTGGCGTATCGCGACTTCGCGGCCGAGCGTCCCGGCGACCGACTCCCGCTGGTTCTGATCCACGGCAGCCCGGGAGAGGGCAGGATCTTCAGACTCTTCGTCTCAAAGTATGGCGGATCCCGCCGCCTGATCGTTCCTGACCTACCCGGATTCGGCACATCGGAATCCGTGGTGCCCGACTATTCCTTCCGCTCGCACGCGACGTACGTTTGGGAATTGCTCGACGCGCTCGGCATTCCGAAGGCGCATCTGTTGGGCTTCAGCATGGGCGGCGGGGTCGTGCTTCATATGGCGCGCCAACACCCGGAGCGCGTCGCGTCGATTACGATGCTCTCTGCGATAGGCGTACAAGAAATGGAGTTGCTGGGCGACTACACCCTGAACCACGTGATTCACGGCGCGCAGTTGTTTGGCCTGAAGTTCCTGCAAATCGGCGTCCCGCGCTTCGGGTCGTGGAACGACGGAGACCTGGGCGTCGGGTATGCCCGCAACTTCTACGACTCCGATCAGCGGCCGCTGCGAGGCATCCTGCAGCACTATGACGGTGCGATGTTGATCCTGCACGGCGAGGTGGACCCGCTGGTTCCAGTGGAGGCGGCCCGCGAACACGCGCGGCTGGCACCGCAGAGTGAATTGAAATTGCTGTCGAAAGATCATTTCATGGTCTTTCAGGATCCTCGTCCGCTGATTGACCCCATCCAGGACTTCCTGGCGCGCGTCGAGTCGGACACCGCGAGGACCCGCCAAACCGCGGATCCGGATCGCCTCGCGCTCGCCGCTGCGCCGATGGACGCTCGCCATTGGCCCAAGCCCGGCTTCGTTACGCTCTTCGTGCTGTTCCTCGGACTCGCGCTCGCGACCTTCGTGAGCGAAGACCTCGCGTGTATTTCCGCGGGAGTGCTCGTTGCCGAAGGCCGGGTCGGTTTCATCTTCGCCGCCGGCGCGTGCCTCGTCGGGATCGTTGTCGGTGACCTGCTCTTATTTCTCGCGGGCCGCTGGATCGGGAGGGCCGCCGTTCGGCGCGCGCCCCTCCGCTGGTTTATCGACGAGGCGCGCCTTCGAAAGGCGTCGGAGTGGCTGCAGCGCAATGGCGCCGCGGTGATCTTCGTCTCGCGATTCACGCCGGGCACGCGGCTGCCGACGTACGTCGCCGCCGGCGTCTTGCACACGCCGTTTTGGAAGTTTGCCGGATACTTTGTGATCGCCGCGTCGCTTTGGACGCCATTGGTGGTCGCAGCATCGGCCGGCCTCGGAATGCCCCTGATGCGAAGCGGCGTGCTGGATCGTTGGCCGCTATGGGCGAAACTCCTGCTTGGTGGCGCGGTGATGCTGGTGGTGGTCCGGCTCAGCGCGGCGCTTACGACGTACCGCGGCCGGCGCGGTCTGGCCGGCAAGTGGAAGCGGATGCGCCGCTGGGAGTTTTGGCCCCCCTACCTCACGTATCCGCCCGTCGTGTTCTATATCCTATGGCTCGCGATTCGATTCCGGGGTGCGACCGTGTTCACGGCGGCGAATCCCGGAATTCCCGGCGGCGGATTCATCGGTGAGTCGAAGGCCGATATCCTCCACCATCTCGAAGGCGCGCGGGAATGGATGCCCGCGTTCGCGGAAATCGGATCGGGAGGCATCGAGACGCGCATCGCGCAGATACAGGCGTTCCAGGAGAAATACGGGATTGGCTACCCCATCGTGCTCAAGCCGGACGCCGGCCAGCGCGGCTTCGGCGTTGCAGTCGTTCGATCGGGTCCGCAAGTGAAGGCGTATTTGGACCGCGCGACCGGTCCGCTGGTCGTCCAGGAATATGTCGGCGGCGTAGAGTATGGCGTGTTCTATACGCGGCATCCGGATGAGCCGCGCGGGCGGATCTTCTCGATTACGGAAAAGCGGATGCCGGTTCTCTCGGGCGACGGAGTGCGGACGTTGGAGCAGTTGATCCTCGACGACGATCGCGCGGTTTGCATGGCCGACTTCTATCTCCGCATGAACGAGAAGAACGCACAGCGGATACTCGGGGCGGGCGAAACCGTGCAACTCGTCGAATTGGGGACGCATGCGCTCGGCTCGATCTTTCTCGACGGAATCCGTCACCGGACGCCGGAGCTCGAGCATACGGTCGACCGTATCGCGCAAAACTTCGAAGGCTTCTACTTCGGTCGTTTCGATTTGCGCGCGCCGTCAGAAGAGGATTTTCGGGCAGGGCGCAATCTAAAGATCATCGAACTCAATGGCGTCACCTCCGAAGCGACGCACATCTATGATCCGGCCGTCACCTTGCGGCAAAGCTACCGCGTCCTGTTCGCGCAATGGCGCATCGCGTTCGAGATCGGCGCGCAGAACCGGGCGCGCGGTGTTCCAGTGACAGGCGCCCTTACTTTGATGCGGAACCTGCTCGACTTCCGGCGGGATGCCCGAGAGAATCGGAATTGATGCGCAAGAGCAGACACGCGAGCGCCTGGAGCGGGGCGGCCATCCTGCTTGCCTGCGCCGCGGGCGTGTTGGCGCAGGACACTCCCACACTCACTTGCGGCGCGTCGGGTATGCCATCAATACCTCAGGCGATGCTGCGAGTGGAAAATGCATCCTTCCCCGAATTGACGGGCGTGGACGTACGGTCTCGAACCTTTCACAGCAGATCTGATTTCTTGAAGACGGGATTCAGCTTCGTGCGGTTCTTCCTGCCGCTCCGGATGCGTTACTTCGTGAAGATCAACCCGGAGATGTTCCCTCGGGGCGTTCCGGAGGATGGCTTGTGCGCGATCCTGGCTCACGAGCTTTCGCACGTCGTCGAACTCAGCCGCGGAATGCGAATCCGCAGGTTCGCCCTGATCCGCTTGCTTTCGAAGAGCTACACCGCTCGCTTCGAGCGTAGAACCGATCTCGAGGCGATCGAACGGGGATACGCCGCGGGCTTGGCCGCATACCGGACTTGGATCTATTCGAATATTCCGCCCGAGGACCTCCCGCAAAAACGGCGGAACTACTTTTCGCCGGAGGAAATAGACGTGGTCTCGAGGCGGCTCCGCGCACAGCCGGATTTAGCGGTCCGCTGGCGAAAGCGAATTCCAATGACGCTCGACGAAGCGCGAGGCGTCCCTTAATCGGCTCTCGCTTCCGGCTACTGCGGTCCTTCTGACTCGCTGGTTAAGATCCCACACTGCTCAAACCGCGGATCTTCGATCCCGTCACTTCGCGGTGTACCGCCGGCGTCGCATAAAGACACCGCCTGCCAGCCCGAGACCGAGAAGCGATAGCGCCGAGGGCTCCGGGACCTGATCGAAAGCCGGCGCGCCCGTGATCACGGTCTGAGACCCGCCTGGGCCGCTGACGTTCATCAGGACGGCTGCATTCAGTAAGCTCTGTCCCTGCGCGGCAGCAATCATAGTCGCTGCCAAAGTGGTGGCCGCAATGTTCGTTGAGTTTGTAATCGATGGATTGATCTGAATGGTGCCGCTCAAGAGGCCGTCGCCGCCGTCATGGATGACGTCCCAGATCGCCAATTGCAGCGCGGCTCCAGCGACGGCCTTGTTGGAAGCCGCATTGACCTGCGGCAGGTAAGTGACATACAGCCAGGCAGCTTGCGAAAGGTGAGTAGAGTACGCCACGGCCGCTGGATCGTTCGGCGCCAGAGCATTCACCGAATATCCGACTCCCGGACTGATTGAGGTGTAGAGGTCCACGCAGAACACCGGAAACTGAGCAGACCCATCCAGGCTGGCCAGGAAGACGCCGGCATAACCCGACGCGGGACCGTTCTTGTCTACGAACCGAAATGGATCGATGTATCGGCCTTGATCGTCAACAGTGACGAACAAGGTTCCTGCGGCTGCCGTCTGGGTGCTGACACCGGTAAGCAGCAACAGCGGCAGGCAGGCAAGTACGGCTTTCGTGATAGCGCTGGGTCGCATGTCGATTAGCGTGACAGGCCGTCCTCATTACGACCATTGGGGTGAGGCTCGGTTGCGAACTTCGGAGTCCGTAGAAATCCGGCGAGTGACACGTAGTACGTGATCGATGGGTACCAGAATCCAAACTATCGCTGTGAGAGTCCCACAGAACGCGCAGATCTTGCCGCACAAAGTGGCAAGAACGCGCACGAAAATCCATGTATGACCGGCTATCGGATAATCGTGACCGCCTGCCCGAAACGGCCGAAACACACACGAATCAAGAGGGTCTTCGGGGTAAGGAGTTCATACAGCATGAAGCGACTCGCTTTATTATTCGGAATCATTGGAGTAACTACGTTTGCGGCCAAGGCACAGGAAACACCTAGGTTCGCTTTTAATGTCGGCGGCGGTTTCACTCAAGCCGTCGGCAATACAGGGCGGCATCTCGACACCGGATGGAATGTCGGAATAGGCGCCGGCTACAACTTCCATCCTCGGTTCGGCGTTCTCGCTCAGGCCAGCTTCAACAACTTCGGCATCAATGGGCCTACGCTCGCGAACATCGGATTTCCGGATGGCACAGTCCGGGTATTCTCGGCGACGTTGAATCCGATTGTGCACTTAGCGCCAAAGGGACCGGTCGACGTCTATCTCATTGGCGGCGGCGGATTCTACCGCCGGACGCAGGAGTTCACGCAACCGGCGGTTACGACTGCCGTCGGATTCGATCCGTTTTTCGGCTTCTATCGTTTCGCCGTGCCGGTGAACGAGGTCTTGTCCTCCTACTCGGTCAACAAGCCCGGCGTGAATGGCGGCATGGGATTCGCCTTTGGCACGAAGTGGCATGCCAAGTTCTACATGGAGGCCCGCTATCACCGGATCCTGATGGGGAACAACCAGCACACGGACTACGTTCCGGTGACGTTCGGCGTTCGCTGGTAATAACCCCCTGAGACAAAGGGAGGGCTGAGGACACTCTCTTCTTGTAACGATGCGTCGCGACGCGGCTAGCCTTGTCCTCGATCCCAGCCAGGCGGCCGTCGTCCCGATAGCGTTCGACTCGGAAGCGTTCGGCTTTCCGTTCTACCGCGTCTCCCGAGTGTTGGCAGCTCCATTGGTTGCCGAACTCGCGGCGCTCAAACAGCGTGGACCGTTCGCAGCCGATGCCAAATGCCGAGCTGAGGACATCGAAAACAGCCGCATTCTGATGGATTGCGGGTTCCGGAAGGTGTGCATGCAGGTTACGCTGATGCGCCACCTCGAACCTGCCGCATCTGCGTCGTCTGAGTGCGTCGCCTTCGCCGACCGCCTGGAGATCGGCGAGGCAGAGCTCCATCGCCATGCGCGCAACTTCACTGCCGATCGGTTTGCGCTCGACCCCTTGCTTCCGAGCGAAGGCCATGATCGTCTGTATGCCGCCTGGCTTCGCAACTCGCTTGGCGGTGCGGCTCAAGTCGCGTACGTCGGGCGGAACCTCTGCACCTTCACAATCCGGGGAGACGAATTGGTGATCGACCTGGTCTCGATCCTCGATCATCGCCAAGGGATCGGATCGCGGATCCTGCACTCCGTCGTGGGTCGCGCGGCCGAACTTGGGCTGCGCGCGGTCCGCGTGACGACGGAATGTGAAAACGTGGCTGCATGGTCGATGTATATGAAGCAGGGGTTCACGCCAATCTCATACACCGCCTGCTTCCATCTCTTCCATGAAGGATAGTCAATCCTCGAGTCCTGGTTGCCATCACAGGTTGCAATTTTTGCCGAAGGCATCGGGATAAAGGTTTGGGCCGCCGATGCGCCGAGCGGTGGAATCGAAGCACCGGTGGTGGATCTCGCGAGGCCTGGAGAGGCTGACCCGATGCCATCGCGATGGTTTTTCACTCGATCGCGTTGATTCCGCACGAGGTTGAGCTTTGGCCGATTGATTGCTCCTGTGAACGGGCAGGTGGGGCACATGGAGTCGAGGATGCTCCTACCTCTTTTTTGAAGGAGCAAATCATGAAATTCACGAAAACACTCGCAGCGTTGGTGATCGGAGCTGGGATGGCGATGTCGGCGATGGCTGCCGACGTGGTTGTTCGGATCGGACCCCCGAGAGGAGTATCGGAGCGTCACGGGCGTGCGCCGGGTCGCGACTACGTCTGGGTCCAGGGCTACCAGAACTGGAATGGCCGCGGCTACGTTTGGGTACCGGGCCGTTGGGAGCGTCCGCCCCATCGCGGCGCGCGTTGGCAGGCGCACCGCTGGGTGAAGCGCAACGGCGGATGGGTGTTGGTCGACGGCCGTTGGCGCTAGGCTAGCGGTTGATTGCAGAGGCCGGCAGGAGCGCGCGTTGGCTGCGTGCCGGCCTCTCATTTTGCGATCGAATTCTCAGAATCATGTCTTCCTCATCCTAAGAATCATGTGTTCCTCGTCGACATAGGTATCTCCGATCTTCAGCGCATTGGGTTCCGTGCCGAACGGTGCGAACCCAAAGCGGCGGTACAGTCTCCCTGCGGCCTTCTGTCCGGTAGCCACCGCAAGCAAGACTTGCTCAAGCGTTGCGTCCCGCCTGGCTTTCTGTAGCAACGCCGCAAGCAGCGCTTCGCCTATGCCTTTGCCTCTCTGCGCCGCTCCTACATACACGCCATAGATTCGGCCCTTATGCAGTTCTTTTAATCCCACTTCGCGCATGAATGTCGCCATGCCGACGAGGCGGTCGCCCTCGAAGGCGCCTAGCGTGAAGTTGCCGTCGTGCGGATCGCGAAAGCGGAGGGCGATGGTTTCGACGGGCGTTTGCCGATGCTCTTCGACCGACTTGCCAAAAGCGAAGGGCTCGCTGGTCAGGGCTTCAAGCCTAAGCTGCCACCAGGCGGCTGCGTCGTCTTCACCAAGGATACGGACTTCCATGGTTCATTCTAAGTCCGGCGTGCAAAACGAAGCCAAATTCGTGTAAGTCGTTTCTTTGACATCTCTTATCCGGCGCCTCGCCGAGCCGCCCCGCGGTATTCGCGAAACGAAGCCAGACGTGGCCGCTCTCGCAGGCGGCGGTTTCTGCTAAACGAAGCCAGAATGCACGATTCCGGCCGACGGCTTTTTCGCGAAACGAAGCCAGATCGTGGCCGATCGACCTAGCCGGCGTTTTCTGCCAAACGAACCCAGATCCATTGCGGCGCGTTTCCGGGCCGCTCGCTGACGGTCGCGGCTCGGGGAATCGAACATTTCGCGTTTCGTCGCGGTTCGCGATCGCGCTTTTGCGTGCTTCGGGTTCCGCGTTTTGTAACTGAAGCATGGCTTGGAATCTCCGTCCCCGTTCGGGTTATAGCATGACCCGCGAACTGAAGCGGTTCTGACGCGCAGCATGCGTTTGATTCCGTTCGGTCTGCCGCGTTGTGACCGCGCCCGGGACGAGAGGGAGAATCTCGCTGGGCGTCGATCCTATCGACGCGTGCAGCCTGTTGCCTGGGTGCGCTGAAATGCGGCGCTCTAGTATTAGAGCACCGTTTCTCCGTTTCCCAGTAGCCGGCTCCCCAAATTCAGCCGACGTAGCCGCTTCGTCGACGTATCCACCTAGTGAAAGATCAACTCATTCCTCGAAGCTCTGGCAACGGCGCATTCTTGTGATTGCTGCGATAGCGACCGGGGGGCTGGCCGAACTCACGCGGTCAATCGTGGCGGATGGCGAGGATCGGATCGATCCTCGCCGCTCGATAAGCCGGGAAGTAGCTGGCGGCGAGCGAAACCAAAGCGAGCAACGCGGCGACGCCGAGAATCGTCGGGACGTCGGTCGGCGAAACATCGAGCAGGAGCGAGCGCATCAACCGGGTAACACCGAAGGCAATCGCGAGTCCGATACCGAGTCCGATACCGGCGAGTTTGAGACCTTGCCCCAGGATCATTCTCAAGATGGCCCCGCGGCTGGAGCCGAGCGCCATGCGGATGCCGACTTCCCGGGAGCGCAGGGTGACGGTGTAGGCGAGGACGCCGTAGAGTCCGATGGCGGCCATGGCGAGCGCGACGACGCCGAAGAGGCCGAGGAACGAACTACCGATCATTTGGCCGAAGAAGGACGCGCTGATTGCCGTTTGCATCGTCCGGACGCCGTACACGGGAAGAGCGGAGTCGAGCGAGTGGATGGCGTCCTGCACGGCGCGGGAGTAGGAGACCGGATCTCCGGAAGTCCGCACCAGGAAGTTGGCCGCTGCGTCGTACCGCTGAGAGAACGGAACGAAGATATAGGGCCGCGGTTTTTCGTCCAGCTTCTCGTACTTGGCATCGCTCACGACGCCTGCGACGATCCAGGATTCGCCGAACACGCGCACGCTGCGGCCTAAGGCGCCGCCTTTCGGAAAGTAGCGGCGGGAGAGGGCTTCGTTGACGACGATGACGTGCTGCGTTTCGGCGGTGTCGGCGGGAGAGAAATCCCGGCCGTTCAGAATCGGGGTGTTGATGGTCCGGAAGTAGTCTGGGCCGACCACATTGGTGTCCGCGACTACTTCCTCGTTGCGAGCCGGCACGTAGCCTTCCGGCGCAAAGCTGGAGCTCGACGTGCCGCCTAGTCCGAGCGGCATATTTTTCACGCTACTGACGGAGGTAACGCCAGGGAGCGCGCTCAGCGTATCGATCATCTGGCGGAGTAGGGCGACGCCACGAACTTCGTCGTAGCCATTCGGGCGGAGGTCGATTCCGGCGACGAGGACGTTACGCGGGTCGAAGCCGGGGTTCGCCGAGGCCGCATGGCTCATTGACTTGAGGAACAGGCCGGCGCTGATCAGCAGGACCATCGAAAGGGCAACCTGCGCGACGACGAGCGAATTCCGAAGCCACGCCCGGCCGGGGCTGGAGGTGCCACCGGATTCCTCTTTGAGGGCGCCGAGAACATCGGTCCGGGAGGCGCGGATGGCAGGAGCGAGGCCGAAGAGCAACGTCGATAAGAGCGCGATCGCGATCGTGAACAAGACCACGCCAGCGTCCAGGTGGATGGCAAGGGCGACAGGCAGGTCCGAGGGCGGCGTGAATCCCTGGATGGCTCGCATGGTGGTGGGTAGCGCGATCAGCGAGGCGGCCAGACCGCCCACCGCCAGCAGCGTGTTTTCGATGAGCAGTTGGCGGATCAGGCGGCCACGGCTGACGCCGAGGGCGAGGCGGATGGCGATTTCGCGCTGTCGTCCGGCGGCGCGGGCGAGCAGAAGGTTGGCGACGTTGGCACAGGCGATCAGCAGCACAACGCCGACGACGCCCATGAGCATCATCATCAGGGGACCTAGGACGGATCCGCCGCCTTCGCGCCAGATGGGAACGGCATCGGCGCGATTGTAGATATCGGATTGCGAAAACTCGCGACGAAGCTGAGCGGAGATCGCAGTGAGGTCCGCCTCAGCCTGGCGCTGGTCGACTCCAGGGCGGAGGCGCGCCTGGCCTTGAAGAAACATCTGGCCGCGGTTGGTCAGCGACGCCGCCTTGCCGGAGATCGCTCCAACCATGGTGACCGGCACCCAAAGTTCAAAGCGGAGTCCAAGGACGGATCCGACGAAGGGTTCCGGCGTCACACCGATGACGGTGAAGTTGCGCTGGTTCAGGACAATCTGCCGGCCCACGATGTTGGGCTCGGCGCCGAACTTGGTCTGCCAGAGGCGGTGTCCGATGACGACCACCGGGTGGCCGCCGGGGTTCTCGTCCTCCTCCGGGAGGAAGGTGCGCCCGAGGATCGGTTTGACGCCAAGCGTCTCGAAGTAATTCGAAGACGCGAGCATGCCCCAGATTCGCTCGGGCTGGCTGCCTACTCCCAGATTGACGGAGGTGACCGAACTCACGGAGTAGCTCTCGAGCGTGCGATTGCGCTTCCGATAGTCGAGGTAGTCGAGCCAGGAAACGCTTCGCGCGCCGCCCTTCGGAGATTGCCAGTGGACCGCGATGAGTCCTCTGCTGTCGACGCCGGGAACCGGATTCAGGATGACGGCGCTCAGCCAGGTAAAGATGGTCGCGTTAGCTCCGATGCCGAGGGCAAGGGTGAGGATCGCCGCCAGCGTGAACACGGGACTCTTGCGGAGTTGACGAAGGCCGAAGCGGACGTCCTGCAGGATGTGATCCATGGCAGTCCTTTTCTCGGAGACGTTGGGCTGAAGTAGGGTTACGTTTCGAGTGCGGCGAATGTTCCTTCCGATTGGCAGGAGATCGGATGGAGCCGGGAGTGGAGGCGCATGCCGCGAATCGGCGCGGCTGAAACGAAGCCTTCATACGGGCGTGATATGCTGCGCTCGGAAGAGGAGCTACAAATGACTACGGAAGAAATCGCGCAGGGACTCGTTTCGCTGTGCAAAGAAGGCAAGTTCCCGGATGCGCTGAAATACTATTCGCCCGACATCGTGAGCGTGGAGGCGACGGCCATGCCGGACGGTTCGCGGGAAGCCAAGGGCATCAAGGCGGTTGAGGCGAAGGGCGAGTGGTGGGTTGCGAATCACGAAATCCATTCCGTGACGGTTGAGGGTCCGCTGGTGGCAGGTTCCACCTTTTGCGTGCGGTTCAAGATGGATGTGACGTTCAAGCCGACGGGCAAGCGAATGGAGATGGATGAGCTCGCGGTGTATCACGTCGCGGACGGCAAGATCGATCGCGAAGAGTTTTTCTACGGCGCGTAGTTAAGGCCTAAACAGGCCGCACTCTCTGTTCGCGGTTCAGCGTTACGGATTAGGGCGCGCTGCGTGATAGGCTCGGCCAATGGCTGACCCTATCGTTGCTCGCGCCCTGTTTCGCCGCCTTCACGAGTCCGGATGTTTTGCGATTCCGAATCCGTGGGACATTGGCACCGCACGATATCTTCAGCACCTGGGATTCAAGGCGCTGGCCACGACCAGTTCCGGTTTTGCGTTTAGCCGCGGCCTGCCTGATTCCGATTGGGAGGTCACGCGCGACATGGCGCTCGCGCACATCTCGGAGATTGTTGCGGCGACCGATCTGCCTGTCAATGCGGACTTCGAGTCCGGGTACGCGCATGCGCCCGAGGACGTCGCCGAGAACGTCCGGCGATGCGAGGAGACCGGCATCGCCGGCCTCTCGATCGAGGACGCGACCGGCGACAAGCGGCAACCCCTCTACGACGTGAAGCTGGCGGCGGAACGCATTCGGGCGGCGCGGCGAGCGATCGACAAGGCGGGCGCGGACGTGCTGCTGACCGCGCGCGCGGAGTGCTTTCTGACGGGGCATCCGTCGCCGCTGGGCGAATCCATTGGGCGCTTGCGGGCTTACGCGGATGCGGGGGCGGATGTGTTGTACGCCCCGGGACTGCGAACGAAGGATGACATCCAGCGAATCGTATCGGCGGTGGCGCCGAAGCCGGTGAACGTGCTGATGAGCGCGAACACGGGGCTGCAAATGGCGGATTTAGCCGAGTTGGGCGTGCGGCGGGTGAGTGTCGGGTCGTCGCTCGCGCGCGCGGCGTGGACCGGATTCATCCGGACGGCGAAGTTGATTGCGGACGAGGGGAGCTTCGCAGGGTTCAATGAGTTGACGCCTTTTGCGGAGCTAAATGGGTTTTTCCGCGAGGATTTGAAGAAGAGGGCGAAGTAGGCGTTTGTGCGCCGTTTTACGAGTTTGCAGGATGACGGACCTGGCGAGTCTGCGTGACACTTGCAGGTCCCCTCGCTCGCGCTCGGGTTCGATCCAGTTTGAACAGCTTGGAGCGCGACCTTACGCTCGCGCCTCAAGGTCGCGCGCCTCGGCGGTACGTGTTTCGTCTATTCGTGGCGAAGGGCGACCATCGGGTCGACCGAGGCGGCGCGGGTGGCGGGGATGGTTCCCGCGAGGATGACGGCTACGAGGAAGACTGCGGACGCAGTCGCAAGCACGACCGGGTCCGCCGGGCGGATGCCGAAGAGCAGCGACTGCAGGACGGTCATCACGGCGATAGAGCCGGCGAGTCCGGCGGCGAGTCCACCGCCGACCATGGCGAGCAGATCGCGCCAGACGAGCGCGACGATTTCGCCCCGATTGGCGCCGAGCGCGGCGCGGATGCCGATTTCCTTAGTGCGCCGGGCGACCGAGTAGTTGAGGAGCCCGAAGAGTCCGATCGCGGCGAGGAGGAGTCCGAGGGCGGCAAACGTTCCGCCGATTCCTGCGAGGAGCTTCTCTTTAAGGATCGTGTTGCCGACGAGGGTTTCGAGGGTGGTAATCTCGCGCACTCTCGTGCCTGACCCGAGCGCCTTGGTTTCGCGATCCACTAGTTTCGCAACCGATCCTATGTCCAGCGTCGAGCGAACGTAGAGCGAGAAGCTGCGCGTGCCATCGATGGGAACGTAGATGATGGGGCCGGGCGCGCCGCGAAGGTCGCTGTAGTGGGTATCGCTCGCCAATCCGACGATCTGATGTCGGATTTCGGAGCGGCCTTGGGGGCGGCCGACAATTTTTCCGATGGGGTTTTCGCCCTCGAAGTAGCGGCGGGCGAAGGCCTGGTTGACGATCGCAGGCACCAAGGCCGTGCTTCCCTTTGTATGATCCCGGTCGTGCGCGTCGAAGTCGCGTCCGGCAACCAGAGGTGTTCGCAGCGTGGCGAAATAGCCAGGCGAGATGCGGTAGTAGATTTCCTCGCGTTCCGACGGCAGGCGGCCAGGAAGCAATACCTGGTCCGTCCAACTGCTTCCGGCGAAAATCGCCCACGAGGAGGACGCGGCGCCCTGGATACCAGGCGCAGAAGCCAGACGCCCGCACAGTTCCGCCATGAT
Source organism: Bryobacteraceae bacterium (assembly GCA_039930685.1). Taxonomy (GTDB): domain Bacteria; phylum Acidobacteriota; class Terriglobia; order Bryobacterales; family Bryobacteraceae; genus JBBQWZ01. The sequence continues at coordinate 14,705 of JBDTTK010000010.1, forward strand.
CTCGCGCTGCTGATCCTGCTTCTCGTCGGCGATCTCCGTGGTGATGTCGAGTACGGCCACTCCACGCGGATCGAAGCCTGTGTCAACGGCGAAGAGGTTACGCAGACTGTAAAGGAATCCAGCGCCTGCGATGACAAGGCAGAATGCGAAGGCGACTTGCACAGCCACAAAGAATCGTCCGAGGCGGAGCTTTCCCGCCTGGCCCTGAACGCCCCGGAGAGCCGACATGGGTTGAGCTCCGGAGGCCTGCCACGCGGGAAGCAATCCGAAAACGACGGCAGCAAGGGTCGAGACGGCAGAGCAGAAGAGGAGGACGCGCGCGTCCATCAAGAGTGCAAAGCGAAGCGGATCCGTGTCGAGCGAGAACATGGAGACAAGAAGCGGCGAGGCGGCTTGCGCGAGCAGCCATCCGGCGGCTCCGGCAGCGACGGAAAGTATCAGGCTTTCGGTGAGGAGCTGGCGCACTAGCCGGGAGCGACCCGCGCCGAGCGAAATGCGCATTGCCATTTCGGACGAGCGCGCGTTCGCGCGGGCGAGCAGCAGATTGGCGAGGTTGGCGCAGGCGATCAAGAGAATTCCAGCGGCCACGGCAAGCACGATCCAGAGGGGGCGCGCGAAATCGCGCCGGAATTGAGAGACGCCCTCGACCGCCGAATGCACGTGGAGCCGGCTGTCGAGAAACCGCTTCGTAATGGCTGGAGGCAGGGTCGGATTGCTCTGGATCCGCACCACCTGAGATTCATGAAAAGCCGGCTGGAGACGAGAAGCCAACTGATCGAAGCTTGTGCCGGGTGCGAGACGTCCCACGATCCGAAACCAGCTCCAGCCGGAGGCGGTAAACGATCCTCGCTGAGCCATCATCGCGGGCAGCCAGATGTCGACGAACTTGCCCGGCTCAACACCGAAGAATGCGGCCCGGGCAACTCCAACGATGAAGTAGCTTTTGTCGCCGAGGCGAATCGTCTTGCCGACGACGGCGGGATCCAGATTGAACCGCCGACGCCAGTAATCGTGACTTATGACTACGAACGGGTGTCCGCCGGGCGTACGGTCGTCAGAGGACGAGAAGACCCGGCCGAGGGCTGGGGGAATGTTGAGGATCTCGAACAGGTCGCCCGACACGTATTGACGCATGGGGTGTTCGATCGGCGCGGAGGCGTCGGGAATCTGAGCTTCGACCAGGCTCGGATAACTGGCGAGGCCCAGCCTCGCAGAAGAACCCGCATCCCTCCGAAATTGCTGATAGACAGGGTAACTGAAAGCCTCTCGCTCTTCACCTGTCCCGCCAGGACGCGGATCAATGTTTGGCCACGCCAACATGATCAAACTTCCGGGATCCGGAACCGGAAGCGGACGCAAGATGGCAGCGTCCACGATCGAGTAAATGGCCGTGTTGGCGCCGATAGCGAGGCTGAGCGAGAGGATCGCGGTGGCGGTGAAGCCGGGGCTCTTGCGCATACCGCGAAGCGCATAGCGGATGTCCTGGAGCGTGCTTTCGAAGGCGGTCCAAAGATGGAAGTCGCGGCTCTGCTCTTGGAGACGCGTGACGTTGCCGAAGGCGGCGGCGGCGCGGCGACGAGCTTCGTCAGGGGCGACGCCCTGCGCGGTGAGGTCGGCGGCGCGGCGTTCGATATGGTCGCGGAGTTCGTCGGCCAAATCCTCGTCGAGTCGACGCGGGCTGACAGCGTTGCGGAATCTAGTGAACCACGACATTCGGCTTGCTCCTAGGCGTGTTTGAGGACGCGGGCGACTCCGCCTGAGTAGGCGGTCCAGCGCTCGGTCTCAGCGGACAGTTGTTTCTTACCCGCGCGCGTGATTTGGTAGATGCGCGCGCGACGTTTGTTTTCCGTGATGGTCCATTCGGCGGAAATCCAGCCGGCCTCTTCCATGCGGTGGAGCGCGGGATAGAGCGAGCCTTCCTCGATATGCAGGGCTTCGTCGGAGAGTTCCTGAATGGCGTTGGCAATTCCATAGCCGTGGACCGGGCCGCGCTTGCTGAGGACCGTGAGGACAAGCAGATCGAGGGCGGATTGTGTCGAGTTAGGTGACGGCATTTACTTAGTTGGCTAGGGTAGCTGACTAAGTATGCGCCAACGCGGGAAGGGTGTCAAGAAGCTGTCGGACGACACGGCGGAGCTAGACTTGGGCGACTTGTAGCGTGTCGAGAGCGGCGGGGCCGGCAGGCGTTCCACTGGAAGCTGACAACACCACCAGCGCATCGCCAGTCTGGGCCAGGTTCCGCGCGAGAAGCCATTCGCGCGCCAGATTTAGAGTGGTCAGCGAATCCGACGCCGGTGGCGCGAGTAGCGGCGAAACGCCCCGGACGGCCGCTAGCGAGCGGTACAGGTGCTCCGATTCGGTCGCAATCAAGACCGGCGCGATTGGACGGAAGCGCGCGATCGCCAATGCGGCCGCCATGCTGGAGGCCGGAGCCACGATGGCTTTTGCACCGAGCCGAAGCGCAAGCTGGCAGGCAACGAAACTCAGGGAATCGTGCGAGGCCTCGGATCCGTTTTCGCGCAGACAGGCCGTGGCGATTCGGCAGGAGTTCTCCGCCTCAGTCGCGGCGAGCACGCGCTGGAGCATCTCGGCAGCCGCGACCGGATAGCGGCCAATGGCGGTCTCAGCGGAGAGCATGACGCCGTCGGTTCCATCGAGTAGGGCGTTTGCGACGTCAGTGACTTCGGCGCGCGTAGGCCGTTCGTGCTTCACCATGGATTCGAGCATCTGCGTCGCCGTGACTACGGGACGGGCTTTGGCGTTCGCGAGAGCGATGATCCGCTTCTGAACCATGGGAATTTTGGCCAGGTCGGTTTCGACGCCGAGGTCGCCGCGCGCGACCATGACGCCGTCGGCGGCTTCGATCAATTCATCCAGCATGGCGAGGGCCTGACGCCTCTCGATCTTGGCCATGAGGTACGGACCGTCGCCGGACTTCGGCAGCATTGCGCGAATGCGAGCGAGATCGTCGACGGACTGGACGTAGGAGACGCCAATCCATTCCAGTTGGTGCTCGACGGCGAACTGGATGTGACGGCGATCCTCGGCGGTGGGAATTAGCGCGGACAGAGTGGACTCCGGGAAATTGACGCCGGAACCGGACCGTACGGCACCGCCGACAACGACTTCGCAGTCCACCCGGCCGGAGGCGTTGGTGAGTACCCGTAGCTTCACGGAGCCGTCTGTGAGATACACCTCCTCCCCCGTTTGCAAAGACGAGAGCATCTCTTTGTCGGGTAAGACGATCGCAACCGAGGGGTCCGATTCGGGCGCCAGCGTGATCCTCGATCCGCGAGTGAGTTCGATCGAACCGCCGGGCAAATCAGCGACACGATATTTGGGTCCGGGCAGGTCCATGAGGATGGCGACGGGCTGTCCGAGGCGCCGGGCCAGTCCGCGGATTTGGAGAACGCGGCGCGAATGTTCGGCGTCGGCCCCGAATGACGCATTGATGCGCGCGACGTCCATTCCGGCGGCGATCAGCGCCTCCAGAACTTCGGGGGCGTCCGTGGACGGACCCATCGTGCAGACGATCTTCGTTCGGTTCCAAGGTCTATGGGTTGATGACGTCATCACTCGCCGCTGCTGCTCCTGCAGTCTACGTTACAGGGTTCGTTAATCGGGCCGCAGGCGGGCGCTGTCGAAGACCTAGTGTCTCGGTCGCAGTCAAAACAATTTCCCCGCTCATGCCGGCGCGTCGAGCGACTTCGACGAAGCGATCGCGGAATTCACACTGTCGGCGCGCGCTCTTCGGAGGCAACCTTAGGTGCTAAGGCCATTCTCGATCGCGTAGCGCGTGAGTTCCGCGGTGCTGTGGAGGCCGAGCCTTTCCATCAAGGTACCCTTGTGGAATTGGACGGTGCGAACCGACCGGGCCGAG
>JBDTTK010000011.1:0-17898 GCA_039930685.1 Bryobacteraceae bacterium
GGTGGAGATGGCGCTATAGAGCTGGTGGTCCTCGCCTTTGCGGATGAGACTCCGAACGCCGCGGCTGGCGATGAGCATTTCAACGGCGGGGTAGCGGCGGCCTTCCTGAACAGCGGGAACAAGTTGCTGGGCGGCGACGGCAAGCAGCGCCAATGACAGTTGCTGGCGGATTTGCGGCTGATTTCCCGTGGGAAACGAGTCGAGGATTCGGGAGACTGCTTGCGAAGTGTCGTTCGTGTGCAGGGTGGAGAAGACCAGATGGCCGGTCTCGGCTGCAGTGAGGGCGGTGGAAATGGTTTCGCAGTCCCGCATTTCGCCGACGAGGATGACATCGGGATCCTGGCGGAGGATGCTGCGCAGCGACGAGGCAAAGTCCGGCGCGTCGCTGCCGACCTCCATCTGCTCGACGATCGAGTTGCGATTTTCGTGCGTGAACTCGATGGGGTCCTCAATGGTCACGATGTGGTCGCGGCGCTGGGTGTTGATCACGTTGAGGAGCGCGGCAAGGGTCGAGCTTTTGCCGCAGCCGGTGGATCCGGTGATGAGCACGAGGCCTTGACGGGCCTCGGTGAAGCGGCGGAGGGTCGGCGGAAGATTGAGCGATTCGAGCGTCGGGATTTTTTCGGGCAGAAGACGAATGCTTCCGGCGATGGTTCCGCGCTGGTAGTGGATGTTGGCGCGGAAGCGTCCGATACCTTCGCGCGTGAAACAGAAGTCGACGGAGCGGTCCCGCTGGATTTGTTGGGCCTGAGCGGTCGACATCAGGGGGAGCAGCAGGTCGCGGACCTCATCGGCTTTGAGCGCAGAGCCGGAGGGCGAAAGGGCTCCGCCGACGCGCATCGTGACGGGGGCGCCGGCGATGAGGAGGATGTCGGACGCGACGCGGCGGACGGCTTCGGCAAGAATCCGGTCCGTCGAGGTTAAGTCGCGGGGCACGCGAGAGCGGTCGTCGGTTGGCGTAGCGGCGGGAGAGCCGGGAGCGGCCCGGTTGAGTTCGGCGACGATTTGAGCGAGTTCGTCCTGGTAGCTGGCCATAACTAAATATGACGCGCGCGGGCGGGTCCGCGTTGACTGGGAGTCAGCTATGAAGTCCACTCACTTTGTTCGCGGCTCTGCGGAGGGAGCGGGGCTACATGCGGTGGCGAATTGACCCAGCTTTCGATACTGTAACTGCATGACCCGGAGAGAGATCCTTGCAGGATGTGCGGCAGCGGTGAGTGCTACGGCGGGCGCAGTGCCGGCGAGTGCCGCGGCGAAGCGACGGAATGTGATCTTCATTTTGGCGGACGATCACCGCTATGACGCGTTCGGCTTCCTCAAAACACAGCCGTGGCTCGAGACGCCGCAGATGGACAGGATGGCGCGCGAGGGCGCGCACTTCAAGAATGCGTTCGTGACTACGGCGCTGTGCAGTCCGAGCCGGGCGTCGATTTTGACGGGGATGTACGCGCACCGGCACCGGATCGTGGACAATAACACGGCGATCCCGCCGGGAACGACGTTCTTTCCGTCGTACTTGCAAAAAGCCGGATACAAGACGGGATTTATCGGCAAATGGCACATGGGCGCGGAAGGCGACGAGCCCAAGCCGGGCTTCGATCAATGGGTGAGCTTTCGCGGACAAGGCACTTACAATCCGGATTCGAACGGGCTGAACGTGAACGGCAAGAAAGTTCCGCAGAAGGGCTACATTACGGATGAACTGACGGATTACGCGCTCGACTGGCTGAAGACGATTCCGAAGGAGCAGCCGTATTTCCTGTACTTGTCGCACAAGGCGGTGCATTCGCAATTTATTCCGGCGCCGCGGCATGCGGGGAAATACAAGAATGCGAAGTTCGTGTATCCGCCGACGATGCAGGCGTCCGGCGAGATGGCACAGCATCGTCCTATGTGGGTGCAGAACCAACGGAATTCGTGGCACGGCGTCGAGTTCCCGTACCACTCGGACTTGGATGTAGCGGACTACTACAAGAAGTATGCCGAGACTTTGATGGCTGTGGATGAGAGCGTGGGGCGCGTCTTCGATACGTTGCGGTCGCGGGGCGAGCAAGACAGCACGCTGGTGATCTACATGGGCGACAACGGGTTCGCGTTCGGGGAGCACGGGCTGATCGATAAGCGGACGGCGTACGAGGAATCGATGCGGGTTCCGCTGCTGGCGCGATGTCCGGAGTTGTTCGACGGAGGGCAGACGGTGAAGCAAGTGGTGGCGGGCCTCGACATTATGCCAACCGTGCTGGACGCGGCCGGCGTGTCGATGCCAAAAGGCATGGATGGCGGAAGTTGGCTTCCGATTGCGCAGGGCAAGGCGGTCCCGTGGCGGAAGGAGTTGCTGTACGAGTATTACTGGGAACGCAACTTCCCGCAGACGCCCACGCTGCATGCTCTAAGGACGGACCGCTACAAGTTCATCCGGTGCCAGGGGATTTGGGATGTGGATGAGCTGTACGATTTGCAAGAGGATCCGCTCGAGACGCGGAATCTGATTTTCAGCGAGAAACATGAGGCCTTGATTGCGGACATGCGGAAGAGGCTGTTCGAAGTGTTGGAGCAAACCAACGGGATGAGCATTCCGCTGTCGCCGGATAAGGGTGGCCACAATGTGTTGCGAAATGCGGACAAGTCGAAGGAGGCTCCATTTCCGGCGGAGTGGGAACGGAAGCCGAAGCCGTGAGGTTGCGGATACGGCCTATTGTCCTTTGAGGAAGGCGGCGAGCGCGGCGTTGAAGCGTTCGGGGCTTTCCATCATCAGAAAGTGGCCGGAACCGTCCCAGGCTTCGTACGAACGCAGGTTGGGAAATATCTCGCGCATACGCGCTTCCTCGCCAGGGCGTCCCCGTCCGGCTTCGATCACCATGACAGGGACCGGGTAGGTCTCGCCGGGCTTAGGAGGCTCCAGTGCGAACATGCCTTCCATCGCGGAGGCAAGAACGTGCTGCGGCGCGGCCGCCATTTTCGTGCGAATCTCCTCGCGCATCGCCGGGGTGGTCTTTGCCGAAAACATGCCTTCGACCATCTTGGAAGTTTGCTTCCTATAGTCCGGGGCGCGGAAGACTTTGAGGAAGGACTCGATTCCCGCTTTCTGCTTTGCGCGCTCGTCATCGTCTTTTGGCCGCGAGGGTAAGTAGCCGTCGACCATAACGAGACCCATGGTTTTCGCGGGGAACAGACGGAGGAAGGTGAACACGACGGGGCCGCCCATGCTGTGGCCGACGAGAGTGGCGCGGTCGACACCGGCGTCGCGCAGGACGGCGTCGATAGAGCGGGCGAAATATTCCAACGTATAGGCGACGTCCGGCTTGGCGCTTTGACCATGACCGGGGAGGTCGATGAGAAGCGCCCGGCGCTGCTCGTAAACTGGAGCCTGAGCTCGCCAGAAGGTGAGGTCGCAGGTCCAGCCGTGGACGAAAACGATGGCTTCCTTGCCCTTGCCGTAGCTCTCGTAGTGGACCTTGGCACCGTCGTAGGTCGTGTCCGCGGCAAAGAGACACACCGCGAAAAGGAAGGCGAGCAAGGAACGGCGCATGGAAACGAGTATACGCCGTGATGCTCGCCCGATCCCCGGTTTGGCGCCTTCTTATGGTTCGAGGACGGCGTCCATGGTGATCTTGGCGTTAATGACCTTGGAGAGAGGGCAGCCAGCTTTTGCTTCGGCGGCGGCCTGGTCGAACTTGGCCTTGTCACCGCCGGGGATCTTCACTTTGACATCGAGGTGGCTTTCGGTGATGGCGAATCCGCCTTCGACCTTGTCCAGCGTGACGGTGCAGGTGGTGTTGATGCTTTCGGCGGTCATCCCGGCGGTGCCGAGTTGCAGGCTGAGAGCCATTGAAAAGCAGCCCGCGTGGGCGGCGGCAAGAAGTTCCTCGGGATTGGTTCCAACGCCGTTTTCAAACCGGGTTCCGAAAGAATATTGAGCACTGTTGAGGGTGCCACTTTGTGTCGAGATGGCTCCGCCCCCGGCTTTGATGTCGCCCTTCCAGATGGCTGATGCAGATCGTTTCATGGTTGGTTCTCCTGTGTTGTATGGATTCAGGTTTGATGCGATTGGTTTCGGAAGATTCGATCTTGTTTCGCGTGCAATTCGTTTTGCGCGATACTGGGGAAAGTGGTCCGAGCCGTCGCCAGTTCGCTGCTGTCGCTTCTCTTGACGGCGACCTTGTTTTACGGGGGTTGCGTCGCTTGCCCGCAGTTCTTCATGTTCCCCGGCGCTAACGCCAAGAAGGATTGCTGCAAAGCAGACCGGTGCGATTCATCCAAGACAGCGAAAGCTCCCAAGGCGGTGTCCAAGGAATGCAAGCGCATGCCGATGGACTCCAGCCATGCCACGGATTTGCATTTCGACCTAAGCGCCTGCGAGGGTCTCCCGTCCATCCTTTCGCCGACGATCGTGGCCGTGGGCGATTTTGCAGCACCAACGTCGGAGCCGACGGGACATTCGCCGCCTGACGTTTTGGCGTTCCTTGCAACATTTCTGATTTAGATCTCCGCCTACTTGAGAATCGTTTGGCGAGCACTCTGCTGCCCGCTCGTCGAATTCTTTGCACCAGCCGCGCCCGAACCCTCGGCTGTCAGCGGGAGAAAGCAGGCTTATCGATGTTCCACCGCAGGCTGATTGTGGCGGCCGCAACTATTGGTGCGGCGCAGCTTCTGCTTGGCGCCGGGCACGGGCCGGTCTTCGGCCTTTCGACGCCGACGAATCCGAAAGGGGGCTTTAGCTTCGACACGAGTCTGATGGGCCGGTATGGCGCAGGCGCAGGGACTATGTTTCGCGCGACGCTCGGCTACGGAATTACGGAAAATCTGAAGGTGTCGGCATCGGCGCCGATCCTGTTTCAGACCGAACCGTTCCCGCCGGCGCGAGTGGCACCGACCACGCCGATGGGAGGGGATTTTGAAGGGCAGGCGCTTTGGCGCTTCCACCGGCAGGATCTTGGAGTGGGTTCGCGATTTGAGACCGCTGCGATTGGCGGCATTTTGATTCCGGGTCCGCAGAGCGGAAGCGGTCCGGCGAGCGGACTCCACAGCGGACCGGGTGGACTTGTGGGGATCGTAACCGGGTTCGCGTCGCGGAGCCACTACGCATGGGTCGGCGTTACCTACCAGAGGTACGCGGAGTCTCGCGGCGACCGCCGCCCGGACGGCGTGTTCTATAGCGCCGCGTACGCCTACCGGCCTCCATCGTGGCGCACGGATTCGGGGTGGGACTGGCGCATCTTCGGGGAGTTGACCGGCGAACGGGCGGGCGCGATCCAACGGAACGGAATCGTTCTGCCGGGAAGCGATAGCCACGAACTGTACTTCGGACCTACGACCCTCGGCGTGATCAAGAACTACGCGGTTTCGGCAGGCATTCAGATGCCAATCTACCGAAGTGCGAGTCCGATCTATCCGCGGGAGCGGATGCGATTCTCTGTCAATTTTTCTTATTTCTTTTGAAGGAGTGTTTCGATGAAGCGAATGATACTTGGTTTACTGCTCGTAGCTGCCGCAATTCCGGTGCGTGCCGAATTTCTGCAGATCGATTTGTCGATCTTCGGCATGGACTGAATGACGTGCGCCTTCGCCGTGCGCGGAGCACTCAAGAAGTTTCCCGGCGTGGAGTCGGTGGATGTGAGCCTCAACAAAGGTCTTGCGACAGTGAAGCTAAAGCCGGGCAATTCTGTTCGTCCGCAGGAGTTCTGGGAGACGGTGCGGAAGAACGGGTTCACTCCGAAGGAAACGAAAGTGGTTGTGCGAGGCGAGTTCGCGCAGTCAGGAAAGCAGTGGAAGGTCGCCGGCACCAATGAGGTGTTTACAGTCAGCGCAGCGGCTGCGGTCGTCGACGAAGCGAAGGGGTCCGCGGGAAAGATGCTGACGGTTGAGGGAAGCCTACTGCCAGGGAAAGACGTGAAGGTCCCCGTTCCGCTTCAAGTGAACGCGATTCGAAAGTAAGGAGGTCCGATGACGGTTCAAGATCCGGCAGAAATTCGAAGCAGCGGAATACTGAGCTATCTGTCACTTTTTACCTCGGTGGGCACGTTATTGTGTTGCGCCCTTCCTTCGTTGCTGGTGCTGTTGGGGTTGGGTGCGACGGTCGCGTCGTCCCTGTCGGCAGTGCCGTGGCTGGTCACGCTTTCGCACCATAAGAACTGGGTGTTTGCGATCGCGGGCGCGATGATCGCGGGGAACTTCCTCTATACGTATCGACTGGCGCCGCGCTTGCAGGCGGCCAACGGAGCTTGTCCGGTGGATGGCGAAACTCTGTGCAGCACGGCGAGCAAGATGAGCAGGGCGATCCTCTGGATTTCGGCGGCGCTCTACTGTATCGGCCTGTTCAGCGCCTACGCGCTCGGCAGGCTGCTGATGGCATTCAGCGAGTGACTGGGAGGTCATAGCGTTTTTTCGAGATCGGCGACGAAGGCGATGAGGGCTTTGGTGTCGAGGTCTTTCGATTCGGCCACGCCGAAGTACTTATCCTTCTGAAAAGGGACGCGGCCCGGCTCGGGCTTCCATTTCTGAATGGCTTCAAAGGCGTTTCCGCTCGATTGCATTTCGGTGAGCGTGACGGTGACGGTAGCGGGTCCGGTGTAGACGGCGCGAAGCCCAAGATTCTGAGTTCGGGAGAATCCACCGACTTTTTCGGGTAAGGTTACCTTTTTCGATTCGGCCGTACCACAACTAACTAGAAATGCAAGCACCAGAACAGCGGATGTTCGTCCAAGGGTAAGCATCGACATATGCTACAACCTTAGCGTGCGACTGGCTCTTTATCATGACAACCCGGCGTCGGAGCCTGACTACGAAGTGTTCCGCAAAAAAGGCGTGCTGTCGGGACTGAAGGCGCTCGACTCGAGAGCACGGCGGAAGGGTTTGGGCGCGCTCGATGCGTCGAAGAGCCTGCTAGTGCGGATCGGCACGGAGCACGACGGCCAAAGCGTTTCGAAGAACAGCTACGGAGTTCTCAACCTCAGTTGGCAGGCGGCGACCGAGTCGGCCGCATGGGCGGAGACGATCCGCCTCGAAGTGGCGACTCTGCGCGAGGCGATTCGCGCGACGCACGGTGGGCCAATGAAGTTCCTGATCTGGGCTGGAATGGGCGGGTCTGCGGAAGACAAGAGCATGTACAACGCGTGCGGCCTGCTGAACAAGGGTCCGCGCTGTTATGTGCTGGATTCAACCGATCCGGCGAAGCTGGCGGCAATTCTCGCGGACATGCGAAAGCGCAGCGGACTCTCGGAGCGCGACGCATTGAAGCGGACTCTGGTGGTCGGCATGGCGATGGGGATGACGTCGTACGAGCCGGTGGTGAACCTCGAGCGGCTGGCGGCGCTCTACGACAAGCACAAGCTGGAGGCGCGTCCGAATTTCCTGTACATGACGCTGACTGGTTCGCTGCTGGATCAGTTCGCGGCGCCACGGGGATTCCGGCGCGTGGAGTTGCAACTCGACCGCGCGAATTCTACCGCCGGGCGGCATACGGGCCCATTGACGCGGGGCAGTCTGTATCCGTTGGGACTGGCGGGCGTGGACCTGGACGCATGGATCGCGGCCGCAAATCTCTCGGACGACGACATCCACATGGCTTGGAGGCTGGCAGCGTTTTTGCACGTCCAGGGAGAGAACGGCCGCGACAAAGTGACCCTGCTGCTGCCGAAAGAGATGGCGGGAGCCGGGGTGTGGACCAAGCAGGATTTTGAGGAGAGCCTGGGGAAAAGCGAGGCGATCGGCATCAAGATCGTGCTGGAATCCCAGGCGCGGCTGACCAATTACCGGTCTCCGAAGCAGGCCGCACAAGACCGCGTCTTCCTGGCGGTTTCGCCGAAGGGCGACAAATCGCTGGTGGAAAAGACGGCGGCGATCCGGCGCGCGGGTTATCCGGTGGCGGTGGTCACGCTGGACGATGGGCCGCTTTCGGCATACATGCAGTTCATCCATTACGTGGTCTTTGGCCTCGGCTACTTGCGGCAAATGAACTTTGTGACGCAGCCCTCGGTCGAGTTGTATAAGAGCATCACGAACCGGCTGACCAAAACAAACGCGTGGGATAAGGCTTTGGCGTCGGCGAGTCGTGTGACGTGGCGAAACTGCGTGACCCTGCGATCCGATCAGCAGGCGCTTCCGGCGGGCTCGGCTCCGGCGGCCTACGCCGAGATGTTGGCGCAGTCAGGAACGGAGTATGGCGAACTGACGTATTTCGGCGATATGCGGTACGACGCGCGCGGCAAGTCTGCGCGGACGGTGCTCGATCGAGCCGCGGAGTTGGTGTTTCGGAAGAAACGCAAGCAGCCGGTCGATGTCTACGAGGGTCCCGCGATGAACCACAGTTATCACGAGATGATCATCGGGCACGGGCGCTGTTTCACGACGATTCTCATTGCAGATTCCGGCACGGTGGAGAGCGGATATCATCGGACGCAATTTCTGGCGACCGAGCAGGCGCTTGCCGAACGCGGCCGCACAGTCGTCGCACTGCATTTGAAGGATCTATCCGAGAAGACGCTGGGCGCTCTCGACGAATTCTTCCGCGAGACCGCTCGCGCGCTGCCTCGGGTCCCGTAGACGGTACACTAGTAGTTCCAGCATGGCCAAGTACAAAGCCGCCGGCACACGGCGTCCGAAAGCGTCGCCGAGAAGCGCGCTGCCCTGTCTCTTTCTCCTCGTGATCGGGTTCGCCCTGGTATTTCTGCTGTTCTACTTCGGCATGCAGTCGGGCAAATAATGCGAATCGATCAACGCCGTCCCGATCAGCTCCGGCCGGTGAAAATTACAACCGAGTACCTGATGACCGCCGAGGGTTCGGCTCTCATCGAGGTCGGCAATACGCGCGTGCTCTGCGCGGCTTCAGTGGAGGAATCCGTACCCGGATTCATGCGCAATAGCGGCAAAGGTTGGGTAACCGCGGAGTACGCGATGCTGCCGCGCGCCACGGCGACGCGAACGCCGCGGGAAGTCTCGAAGGGACGCCAGTCCGGGCGCACGCACGAAATTCAGAGGCTGATCGGCCGCAGCCTTCGCGCGGTGGTCGATATGGAACTGCTCGGCGAACGGAGCATCCTCATCGACTGCGACGTGCTGCAGGCGGATGGCGGCACGAGAACAGCGGCCATCACGGGCGCGTACGTGGCGATGGCGTGGGCGTTGAAACAACTCCAGAAGTTCGGGACGTTGAAGAAGTGGCCGATCCGGGACGCTGTGGCGGCGACAAGCGTCGGGTTGGTCGGCGGAGAAGCCATGCTCGATCTTTGCTATCAGGAAGACTCGCGGGCGGACGTCGACATGAATGTGGTGCTGACGGGCACGGGCAAGTTCGTCGAAGTGCAGGCGACCGCGGAGCACATCCCGTTCGATGACGAACAGATGGCGCAACTAATCGAGCTTTCACGAAAAGGCATCGCCGAGCTGATCGCGGCGCAGAACGCCGCGCTCGAAAAAGCTTGAAGTTACCGCCAACCTCGCGCATTCTACTTGCGACAGTAGTAGAACTATCGTGACGCTTTATTGTGCGACCACCAACGCGGGCAAGCTGCGCGAGTTTCGCGCGGCTGGCGGGCCGGAATTCCTGATTGAGCCGATGCCGGGTTTACGGGCGATCGATCCTCCGGAGGAGTCTGGGTTGACGTTCGAAGAGAACGCGATCGTCAAGGCGCTGTACTACGCGTCGCAGGCACCGAAAGCGCCCGGGACGTTTCTGTTCGCCGAGGATTCCGGACTGGAAGCCGACGATCTGTGCGGCGAGCCGGGTGTGTATTCGGCGCGATACGCGGGTCCAGAGGCGACGGACGAGGAGAACAATGCGCTGCTCCTGGACCGGATGAAGAATTCGATCGACCGATCAGCCCGTTACGTGTGCGCCATCGCGCTGGTGAGAGACGGTGAGTTATTGGACACGTTTCGCGGGACGGTGGAAGGCGCAATCCTGGCGATACCGCGCGGGACGGGCGGGTTCGGATACGACCCGCTGTTCTTCTATCCGCCGTTTGGAGCGTCGTTCGCCGAGGTCGCGCCGGAGAAGAAGGCGCAAGTCAGCCATCGGTCAAGGGCACTGGCTGCGATGTTTGAGTCGCTGCGGAAACTTACGCCGTGACGCTCAGTTCGTGGCTCACTTTGGCGATTGCTTCGATACACAACGCGAGTTCCTCGTCGGTCGTGTAGAAGTGCGGAGCGAGGCGGATTCCGGCACCGGGACGGAAATCCATCAGGACGTCGCGACGCGACAGCTCCTTGACGATCTCATAACCATTCGGCACATCAAGGACCAGAGCGCCACCGCGGTGCGCGGGGTTCCGTGGCGACTTTACGGCAAAGCCCGCGCCGTCGGCCATAGCGATAAGCGCCTCGGTCTGACGGATCGACTTGGCGCGGATGTTTTCTACGCCAACCTCATTGATGATTTCGTAGCCGGACATGGCCGAGTACATGGAGGGCACATTCGGAGTTCCGTGCGCGAATCGGAGGATGTCCTCGGTGTATTCGATCGCGGCGGGCTCAAAGGCGAAGGGATTCTTGTGCGCCTGCCAGCCGGTCATCTTCGGTTCAAGGGTGGGCCACAGATCACGGCGCACGTAGAGATATCCAGCACCGGGTCCGCCGCAAAGCCATTTGACGGAGCCGCCGGTGGCGAAGTCGACGCCGAGGGCGCGGACGTCGATCGGCACAGTTCCGGCGGATTGATAGAGGTCGGCGAAGACCATGGCGCCCATCTCATGGGCGCGTTTGGTGATGACGGCGAGGTCCTGGATGAAGGCGCTTTTGAAGATGACGTGGGAGACGGAGACCAGCGCAGTCTCCTCGTCGATGGCGGCGAGGAGTTTGTCGGTCGGCACGGTCATTCCGTCTTCGGAGTCGACGTAGACAACGCGCGGTCCATGCGGCGCTTTTTGCAGGGCTTCGTAGTTGTAGATGTTGGACGGGAAATTGAGGCGTTCCGAGACGATCTTGTTGCGTTTAGCGCTCCAGTCGAAGCAGGAGAGCACGATCGACTGGCAGACGGAGACGTTCTGGTGCATGACGGTTTCGCCTGGTCCGGCACCGATGATGGATCCGATGAGATTGCCGACGGTGACGGGCATCTCCCACCATCCCTCTTCCCAGGCGCGGATACCACGTGTTTCCCAGACGTCGGCGAACTCGTTCAAGCGGTTGCGGGTGCGGCGCGGCATGGCTCCAAGGGAATGGGAAATCATGTAGACGGATTTTCCGAGAATCGGGAATTCGGGGCGCCAGGCGAGAAGTGGGTCCATGAGTTTCTCTTGAAAGAATGATCGCATGACCGGGCGGATTGGCTTCGGGGTGGTCACGGACGTGGAGGTCCGTGCCACTGAGGAGCGCGGCCTTACGGCCGCGCCTCGGTGGTTTCGGTTTGGCTATTCGTCGCGCAGGGCGACGGCGGGGTCGACGTGCGAGGCGCGCATGGCGGGAACCAATGACGCGATAAGGCCGACGACGGCGAGGATCGCGGGCGTGGCGAGGAATGTTACGAGATCGAGCGGTTTTACGCCGAACAGGAAAGTCGACAGGGCACGCGTTAGGATTGCGGCTCCGGCGAGTCCGAGAAGGACGCCGATGCCGGTGATTTTGAGCGCTCCGCCGGCGACCATGCGAAGGACCTGACCGGAATCCGCCCCGAGCGCCATCCGGATGCCGAACTCGCGGGTCCGCTGACTGACGGAGAAGGCGAGGACGCCGAAGATTCCGGCGGCGGCGAGTGTGATGGCGAGGAGCGCGAACGTTCCGAGGAGAGTGGCGCGGAAGCGAGGCTCGGCGACGGCCTCAGCAGTGACTTGTTCCATGGTGCGGATGCGGGTGACCGGAAGATCCTTGTCTACTTTGCGGACGGCTTCGCGGACGGCGCTGGTCAGCGCAACCGGGTCGCCTTCGGCTTTGATCGAAAGCGAGGCCGAGTACCAGGGGTTCTGTTGGATCGGGACGTAGACTTCGACGGCGTTTTCCGGTTCGCCGAGGCTGTCGACTTTGACTTGCCGGCTGACGCCGACGACCTGGCGCGTAACCGGGGTCGGTCCGCGCATGTCCATGGCGCTGATGCTGACGAACGCGCCGAGCGGATCGCGATCCTTGAGGTAACGGCGGGCGAATTCCTCGTTCACGATGCAAACGGGAGTCGAGTTGGCGTTGTCGCGGCTTTCGAAGGCGCGTCCGGCCATCAAGGGGATGCCGAGGGTTTCAAAGTAGCGGACTCCGACCATCTGGTAGTGGGCGGCGGGCTGCTTGGCTTCTTCCTGGTGGGGCTGGCCGACAATCTCGAAGGCCTGGCCGATTTCCCAGCCGTCGAGAGGCACGGTGCTTCCGAGAGCGGCGGAACGAACACCGGGAATTGCGGATGCTTCGCGCTCGACGGCCTCATAGAAAGCCGGTAGCTTGTCTTGTTTGTAGCGATTGAACGGCAGGCCGAGCGACATGGTGAGAACCTTTTCGGCCTTGAATCCGGGGTCGACTTGCTGGAGTTGAAGGATGGTGCGGAACAGCAGTCCGGAGCCGGTTACCAGGAGCACGGCCGCGGCGACTTCGGCGACAGCGAGGGCGGCGCGGAACTTTCCGCCGGAGCCGGTAGCGGTGCGTCCGCCGGCACGCAGAGCTTCGGCGAGCGAAAGGCGAGTCGCTTGCCAGGCGGGTGCGAGGCCGAAGAGGATTCCGGTGAACACCGTCAAGACCACGGCGAAAGAAAGGACTCTCGCATCGAGTGTGAGATGCAGGCCAGTCGGCAACGTGTCCGGGGGCAGAATCGAATCCGCGGCACCGAGGATGAGCCGGGCGAGAGCTATGCCGGCGACTCCGCCGATGGTTGCAAGAAGGAGGCTTTCGGTGAGGAGTTGGCGGAAGATGCGCGCGCGGCTGCCGCCAATGGAGGCGCGGACGACGATTTCACGGGCGCGAAGCGCTCCGCGGGCGAGCAGGAGATTGGCGACGTTCGCGCAGGCCATCAAGAGGATGAAGCCGACCGATCCGGCGAGGACCAGGGATGTCGTGCGAAGTTTGTCGCCGATCAGGCCCTGATGGAGGGGATTGACGGTGACGCCCCAGCCTTTATTGGTTTCCGGGGAAATGCGGGCGATGCCTTCGGCGATGAGGCCCATGTCGGCGCGGGCCTGTTCGATGGTGACGGCGGGCTTGCGGCGGGCGACAACCGAGAGGTAGTGCATACGGCGCTGCTCGGGGCTTCGTTTGGGGAGAAAGAGCGACCAGAGGTCACTGCGGAAGAGAATTTCAAAACTGGCGGGGGCGATTCCGATTACGGTGACCGGCTCGCCGTCCAGGCGAATCGTGCTACCGACGAGGTTGGGATCGGCACCGAAGCGGGAGCGCCAAATGCGCTCGCTCATCACGATCATCGACGCCCCGGGCTTGTTATCTTCGTCGGTGAAAAAGCGTCCGGCGATTGGCTTGATACCGAGGACGTCGAAGAAGGCGGAGGTCACAGCTTGTCCGGGGATGCGTTCGGCAGCGGCGCCGTTGGTGGTCAGCGTGCGGCTGCCGCCGGAGATGGCGGCGATGGTCGAGAACGAACGGTTCTGGTCGTGCCAGTCGAGGAAGTTCAGGGGCGAGACCCGGTTGAAGGCATAGCCGGGCGCGTGCTCGTAGAGCATCACGAGATCCGCGGGATGGGTAAACGGGAGCGGCCGCAGGATGGTGGCGTCGACCAGGCTGAAGATGGCGCTGGTGGCTCCGATGCCGAGGGCGAGAATGAGGATCGCGAGAGCGGTGAAGCCGGGGGTCCGGCGGAGGACGCGGGCGGCGTAGCGGAGGTCCTGCCAAAGGATCTGCATGACCTACTGACGCAGGAGTTTGGGCATGGTTAGGTAGGCGGAAGAGTTTGGGGTGATTCACGGACCTTGAGGTCTGTACTACCGGGTAGAATGAGGCATGGCGACAGCCGCACCGAGCGCCGCACATCCTCGCGTGGTCGACGGGTTCTTCGAGCTCTCTCTGCTGGGAATGCTGGCGAGCGGCTACCTTGCAGTGTTGGCTTCGGGTGCACTGGATGCTCCCGCCGCCATTCTGGCAGGCATCGCGCTGGTGCTCCGCCTCGCGATCGTGACCGGTTGGTTCCGCTGGACGCTGCCTGCGCGCGCGGTACAGGTAGCCACATTCGCCTATATCGCCTTCTACGGGATCGATTATTTCTTCCTCTCGCGCGACTTTCTACAGTCGACAATCCACCTGATTTTCTTCCTGAGCGGGATGAAGTTACTCACCGCGCACACAGTCCGCGACTATTCGTACTTGAAACTGATCGCGTTCCTGGAATTGCTGACGGCGAGCATGACATCGGTTTCGTTGACGTTTTCGGTCTGCCTGGCGGCATTCCTTTTATGTTCGATCGCGGCGTTCGCGAGCGGCGAAATCAAGCACGCGACGCGAGGGAGCAGTAAGGAATCAAAACCGAATCCGCCGATGGTCGTGCGCGGCGGGATGCGGGGATTCCGGTGGCGCCTGGGCACGCTCAGCGTGTCGCTCTTCGCGGGCATTCTTGTATTGACGGCGGGACTATTCTTCCTGCTCCCAAGAACCGCGCGCGCGGCGTTCCGCCATCTGGTTTCGGACCGCTACCGTTTGCCTGGGTTTTCGAACGAAGTGGTGCTGGGTCAGCTCGGCGAGATCAAACGCAGCTCGCAAACCGTGATGCACGTGAAGCTCGGCACGCCGGAAAAACAACCGCCTTACCGCTGGCGCGGAATGACGCTATCACAGTTCGATGGCAGGAAGTGGTTCAATCCGCCCGCGACGCCCGAGCTGGTGCGAGTAGATGGATGGCTGCAACTGGCGCCCGATAAGCAACGGTGGCGATCGGGGTCGCGCATTAGCTACGAAGTTCACTTAAAAGACATCGCTTCCGATGTCCTGTTCATGCCGGGAACGCCGGAGATGCTGCACGTCAACGCGCCGTACATTTATCGGACGCGGTACGATGCGCTGCGCGCCAGGATGCCAGCCGAGGGCGGACTGTATTACACGGGCATCAGCTTTCTGGACGCGGAGTCGCCGCTGCCGGCAGATCCGCCGGAACTGTCCGACCGGATGCGGGCGGAATACTTACGATTGCCGGAACTCGATGGGCGTATCGCGGTGCTGGCGCGGCGTTTCACGGACGGCCATTCGATGCCCGGTTTACGGGCGCGTTCGATCGAGTCGCACTTGCAGAAGGACTACGGCTACACACTGGAGCTGCTGTCGAAAGAAGTCACGGATCCGCTGGCGTATTTTCTGTTCGAGCGCAAACGGGGGCATTGCGAGTATTTCGCGTCGGCGATGGCTGTGATGCTGCGGACGCTCGGGATTCCGTCCCGGGTGGCGACCGGGTTCGCGGGGGGTACTTACAATTCGGTGAGCGGGTGGCACGTGATCCGCGCGTCGGATGCGCACAGCTGGGTGGAGGCGTGGCTGCCGGGGCGAGGCTGGACGGTGTTCGATCCGACGCCGCCGGACCCCAATCCGATGGCGCATTCATTTGCCACCACGATTGGCGAGTATCTCGACGCGGCCGATGTCTTCTGGCAGGATTGGGTGCTCAGCTACGATCTTGAACGGCAGATTTCGCTGGCCTCGCGCATGGAGGAATCCGGACGCAAAGTCAGCGTGAGTTGGGTGGATCAATTCGGCAATTGGCTGGAGCGGTCCGGAAAGCCTACCGCCAGTTCAACGTGGCGTTGGGGACTGGCGCTGGTCTTGCTTGCCGCGGCTGGCGGTTTTGCGGCGATGCACTGGCGACGCGGGTGGAATTGGCTGGTGGCGCGTTGGCGGCTCCGGCGGGTTCAGCGAGGCCAGGCGGACGCATCGGACGCCGCGCTGTTGTACCGGCGAATGCTCGATTTGGTCAAGAAGCGCGGCGTCGAGAAGCCGGCATGGTTTACGGCCGGTGAATTCACCTCAGTGCTGGGTTCGTCGGAAACCGCGAAACTGGTGGCGGAGTTTACTTCAGACTACGAGCGACTGCGGTTCGGGGGACAACGGGAAGCGGCGGTCCGCATGGTTGGGGTCCTCGAGAAGCTCGAAAAGCTAGCCTGACTGCGCTGCCTTATCCTATACAACAACACGGAGGTCCGTCCGCGCGTTGGATGGAGAAGGATTCCATGATTGAACCTTGTTCGAAAGCTCAGGGCGACGCCCATTTGGCTGAGGCGCCGCGAGCCGCTATTTTGCTCGTCGCGCTGCTGATGGCATTCGCGCCCGGCGTGCTGGTGGCAGTAACTCCGATACCAAAGGCGACGCTGATTCCGGTGACACCCGATTCGTACCCGTTCGGGGCAGCGAACCATACCCGGATACCGGAAGACTTGAAGGCCGTAGGGTATGTCGAAGAAGAGTTTCTGGTGAGCGGCACGGCGAACGTGTACGAATGGCCGGAGGGCGGTCCGGCGAAGGTACGGACGGCGAATGCGCCGTATGTCACTCGCGTGTTGGTGCGGCGTCCGAGGGAGCGCTCGAAGTTCAGCGGCGTGGTGGTTGTCGAGATGCTGAACCCGTCGAACCTGTTCGATTTGAATCTGGCGTGGGCGATGACGAGACGCCAGTTCCTGCGCGACGGCGACGCATGGGTCGGGATCACCGCCAAACCGGTGGCCGTGGCGACGCTGAAGAAGTTCAATCCGACGCGGTACGGCGCGTTGTCGTGGGCGAATCCGCTGCCACTCGACGATCCGAATCATTGCGGCACCGTTTCGCGGGATAGCGAGCGAACCACTGAGAACGGGCTCGTGTGGGACATCCACAGCCAGGTGGGCGCATGGCTGCGCAGCGCCGATCCGGCCAACCCGTTCCGGTATTCTCTGAGTGCAGGCCCGTCAGCGGCGAAGCACCTGTACGCGTGGGGCTACTCGCAGACAGGCGCTTTCCTTTACACCTATGTGAACTCGATCCATCCGCGGGACGCTGCGGCGAACGGAAGGCCAATCTACGACGCCTATCTAATAGCCGTTGCCGCCAGCCCAACGCCGATCCATCAATGCGCGGGACCGTTGGCGGCGGGCGATCCGCGGCGGCAGATCCGGAACGCGGGCGTGCCGGTGATCCATGTCATGAGCCAGTCGGATTATCTGAGGGCGATCCCGGCCCGGCGGGATGACCAGGATCGTCCGCCGGACCAGTTCCGGCATTATGAACTTGCCGGTGCGGGGCATGCGACGCAGGACGAATTGAATACGGCGGCGGCTCCGGCCGATATCGAGCGGGGCGGCCGGGCGGTGCCGCCGATGAATTGCAATGAGGGTCCGCGCAGCCGGTTTCCCAGTTGGTTGGCATTCGACGCGATGTTCCGGAATCTGGATCTGTGGGTCAGAAAGGGAATCGCTCCGCCGCGCGCCGATCCGATTGAGGTGGTCAATGGAGCGCCGGTGTTGGATGCGTTCGGGAACGTAAAGGGCGGATACCGGTCGCCGTACGTGGATGTACCCGCGAGCAAATGGGCGGGCAATTCAACGGGCGCCTCGTTTTGCATGATCGCGGGCCATGAGACCCCCTTGACGCCGGAGGAGTTCCGGAAGGCGTATCCTACACGAGCGGCTTATGCGGCAGCGTTCAAGAAGAGCGTGTCCGCGTTGACGAAGGCGCGGTTCATCGTCGCAGAGGATGGACAGGAGCTGGTGAAGGCGGAAGCAAATCAACGGCCGGAGTAAGAAGGTACGACGATGGCGGAACTCAAAACGAAGCGAACGGAAGAAAGTGTTGAGGATTTTCTGGACGGCGTCGCCGATGAAACCCGCAGGAAGGACTGTTACTCGGTCCTGAAAATGATGCGGAAGGCGACGGGCGCGCCTCCGAAGATGTGGGGCGACGCGATCGTCGGCTTAGGGAGCTACCGGTATAAGTACGAAAGCGGCCGGGAGGGCGACTGGTTCATGGTCGGATTCTCTCCGCGCAAGCAGAACCTAACGCTCTACCTGATGGGTGGCCTTGGGCCGCACG
>JBDTTK010000012.1:0-17754 GCA_039930685.1 Bryobacteraceae bacterium
GTGCGATCGACCGACACGGCGGAAATCTCGGATTCCTGGTCCTCGATCTTCTGGTGGTAGATCGGATCGAACATCTGGACGATTTTGCCCTGGAATTCGAGGGCGTAGGGGATAAAAATAGGCGCATCGTCGATGCGGAACAGCGACTCGGCGAGCGCGGTTTTTCCGTTTCCGGGCTGGCCGTAAATGAGAAACGACTTGCTCGCGTTGACGGCAGGGCCGATCCGCAGCAGGATGTCCTCGCTAACGACCAAGTGCCGGAACGCCTCGCGGAGCGCTTCCGGGGTTAGCCAGCTTTCCTTGCGCTTCTGCCGCCGGACGAGCTCAGCGTATTGATACAACGGAACCGGAGCAGGTCCCGCGTACTGATTGACGTCCAAGTATTCCCGGGCAAGGTTGCGGCCGCTCTCGGTCAAGGCGAACACGGATGACATATTGCCAATACCGAGGCTGCGCTTCACGCCGATCAAGTGCTGGCGCTTGAACATCTCCACGATGTTTTCGAGGAGGCTGAACTTCAATCCGACCGAGGCGGCGAGTTCACGGCCCAGTATTTCTCCGCGGTAGTACAGGTGCTTGAGCAACAGCTGCTCAAGCAAGGCAGAGGAAAGGCCGGTCTCCTCTAACGTCTCAGGTAGCGGCGGTACGACGGCACTCTCGTCCGCACGCAAGGGTAGTTCGATCGGCAGGGCACTCATAGGTATTCGCTGGGACTTCCTAACTATTCATCGAGCATCTGAGTGCGATCCACAATAGGGGCGATCCACTAGAACCTCAGTCCGGATAGTTTCGGAACCATGCTGACGAGCGCCCGGGGCCGGAGCAATCCTCGGCGAATGCCGCGTTTCAAGCAGTTCCGCCATGGATTCGGACCTTAGAGGTTGGATCTGGCGGCATCGAGATCTAAGGTGATGTCGCCAGCCGAAACTTCTACGAGCGAGAAAAGCGCCCTAGTCCAAAGATGAGCCCGGTTTGATACCGCGCGCTTATCCGCGGCTGAGCGCACTCAGATCCGCCAGCGCGCTGGTCAACTCGGATCCGAAATAGAGTTTCTCGAAGACGCCGAAGAGCTTCTCGTAAATGGCGACGTCTTCCGGGACCGGTTCGATCACGCGGTATTTGGGGCATAGCGCGTCCTGCGCTTCCTCGATGGTCGCGAACGCGCCGGCCGCGAGAAACGCGAAGATGGCTGAGCCGAGGCTTGTGACGTCGGATTCGGGAACGAGGATGGGCTTTCCGATCGCGCTTGCGTACACGCGGTTGAGCACGTCGCTGCGCTGCGGGATGCCGCCGCCATTGATCACGCGGCGAATGGGAACTCCGCATTCCGCCATGCGGTTCAGCGTGATCTTGGTGTGGAAGGCGGTTCCTTCGATGGCCGCGAAGAGTTCGTCCTGGGCCGTGTGAGTCAGACGCCATCCCATGGTGACGCCGCTGAGTTCAGGGCGGACGAGGACGGTACGGTCGCCGTTGTCCCAGACAAGCCGGAGCAGGCCGGTTTGTCCGGCGCGGTAGGATTCGAGACCTTTCGACAAGGCCTCGACGGTGGTTCCGGCGCGCCGCGCGATTGCCTCGAAGGCGTCGCCCACCGCGGATAGCCCGGCCTCGATTCCGTACTTGGCCGGATGGATTGAGCCTTTGACGACTCCGGAGACGCCGGGTATCAGCCCGGTCTCGTCGCAGATCGCCATGATGCAGGTGGACGTCCCGACGACGTTGACGATATCGCCCAGCCGGATGCCGGAGGCGATGGCGTCCCAGTGGGCGTCAAGCGCGCCAATCGGGATGGGGATTCCGGCCTTGAGGCCGAGGCGGGCGGCCCATTCCGGAGAGAGGTGTCCGGCGATCTTGTCGGATGTGCCCCACTGGCCGACTATCTTGGCGCGGACGCCGGCGAGAAGTGGATCGACCGCGGTAAAGAATTCTTCCGGCGGGAACCCGCCAAGCGCTTCGTTCCACATCCATTTGTGGCCGGTGGCGCAGATGCTGCGGGGGGCGCTCTCTACGTCGTGGATTCCGCACAGAACGGCGGCGATGAGGTCGCAATGCTCAAACGCCGAAACGAACTGGCCGCGCTTTTCCGGATTGTGCCGAAGCCAATGGAGAAGTTTCGCCCAGCCCCATTCGGAGGAGTAGGTTCCGCCACACCAATCGATCGCCTCGAGTCCGCGGGCGTGCGCGACGGTGGTGATTTCGCCGGCCTCCTTCCAGGAGCGGTGGTCGCACCAGAGGTAGTAGTCGTCAATCGGCTCAAGGCCGGCGCCGACCGGGACGACACTCGATCCGGTGGTATCGATGGCAATCGCCTCAACGAGCGTGCCGTCGACCCCGCTTTTGCGGACGGCGTCTTTCATGGCGCGTTCAAGAGCGGAAAGATGGTCCGCGGGCCGCTGCGTGGCGCGGTCCGGATCGTCGTGGGAGCGATGGAGGGGGTAATCCCCCGTGGCAGTGCCCAGCCTTCCGTTCCGACTGTCAAAAAGCGACACGCGGACGCTGAGGGTACCGAAGTCTACGCCGGCAACAATAGCCATGCGCGCTATTGTAGGCGACTCGCGGGCAGAAACGCGAGGACGGCGTTGGGACCCTCGCATGCGAGAATAGAGGGAAAGATGGTGATCTACGGCTATACCTATGGCCTCGGCCTTATTGCTGGAGGAGTTGCGGTTTCCTACCTGCTGGGAAATTCCCTGTGGGGCGCGCCGTTTTACATTCTGGCCATCTTTTGTTTGTGGTTTTTTCGCGATCCCGATCGGACGATACCCGGAGGACCGGTAGCCGTGTCGCCCGCCGATGGGAAAGTCGTGGCGATCCTGCCGGATGGGGCCGCTACGACGCGTATCAGTATCTTCCTGAACGTGTTTAACGTTCACGTAAACCGGTCGCCGATCGCGGGAAAAATTTCGAACATCACGTACCAGAAAGGCGAGTTCCTCGTAGCGAGCAAACCGGAAGCGACCGCTCAGAATGAGCAGAACAAGATTACGGTGGAGGGCCAGGGCACCAAAGTCGTCTTTTCGCAGATCGCGGGGCTGATCGCGCGCCGCATCATCTGCTACAAACAGCAGGGCGACACCGTGGCCGCGGGCGATCGCATCGGACTGATTAAGTTCGGCTCGCGGGTGGATGTTTTCCTCGGACCCGAATGGGAGATTGCGGTAGCAGTGGGCGATCACGTCGCCGGCGGCTCCAGCGTCCTAGCGAAGCGGCGGCAGGCGGCCGATCAATAGAGCCGGATTCCTCTCATGGGCAAATCACTTCAGGAACGCCTGGTCGACCCGAACTCGCCGGACCGCCGTCCGAGGCGCGCCGCGTATGCGCTTCCGACGTTCTTCACCGCCGCCAATGTGTTCCTGGGTTTCTACGCCATCATGAAGGCGTTCGAGGGTGTTCTGCTGGCTGCCAGTGGAACGATGGGGCGCAATGTCCACTTCGAATCGGCCGCGATCGCGATTGGAGCCGCTGTGTTTTGCGACGGCATCGACGGACGGTTGGCGCGGATGACGAACACCGTTTCGGATTTCGGCCGGGAACTGGATTCTCTGGCCGACGTCATCACCTTCGGCATTGCTCCCGCGGTGCTGGCGTTCTGCTGGGGCATCCAATTTCTGGAGCCGCCCACGCAGCAGGGGATCGTCATTGAGCACCTGCGGCGGGCCGGTTACTTCCTGTCATTTCTCTACTTGTTGTGCGGATCGATGCGCCTGGCGCGCTTCAACATCCAAAAGAATCCGATGCCCAAGAATCCAGGGCGTCCGGATCGGAAATATTTTGTCGGATTGGCGATTCCGGCGGCGGCGGGCATGGTGGCGAGCGTAGTGTATGCCTGCGAGGGCATCCCGCTGACCAGTTGGATTTTCGCGGTGCTTTGGCTTGCGCTGCTGGGATTGCTCTCGTTCCTGATGGTCAGCACGTGGCGCTATCCGAGTTTCAAGGACATCAGCCTGCTGCGGCCGCGGTCGCCGATGACGTTCGTCGTGCTGGGGAGTTTGATCTACCTCATCCTGTATTATTCGCAGCCTGTCCTGCTCGGCATGTCCGTCGCCTATGTTTCCTGCGGAATCCTGATCCGAGTCGGTGGAATTATCCGGAGGCGCTTCCGCCCCACGCCTCCACATCCGGAGCATCAGATTGGCTAGCACTATCGCCCTCGTCGGAGGGGAATCGCTGCGGGCGCGTGAGCTGCGCGAAGTTCTGGGTGACCGCAAGCCCGCGCCCGACATCACGTTATTCGGCAGTTCGGACGCCGATGTGCGAATCCTAACCGAACAATCGGAGGAAGCCGCGATCATCGAGCCACTGGTCGACGAGAGCCTGCGCGACATGCGCGTCGCCTTTCTGGCGGGTTCGCCGGCATCGAGCCGCAAGGCCCTGCGGATCGCGTCCGGCGCCGTGCTGGTCGACTTGTCTGGAACGCTCGAAGAGCAGCCGCATGCGCGATTACGCGCGCCGCTGGTCGAGGCCGAGGCGGTTCCGTTTACACAAGAGCATATCCACGTAGTTGCACATCCTGCGGCGGTGGGCCTCGCGATGTTTTTCGGGCAGTTGAGCGAGGGCGTGACGGTCAAACGGAGCGTCGTCGAGATCCACGAACCTGCGAGCGAACGCGGTCAACGCGGACTCGACGAATTGCAGAAGCAGTGCGTGGCGCTGCTCTCGTTCCAGAAGCTGCCGGACGACGTGTACGACACGCAGGTGGCTTTCAACCTGCTCGCACGATACGGCGAGGAGGCGGAAGAGCCGCTCGAGGACATCGAATTGCGCATCGACCGGCATCTGGCGACGCTGCTCGCGCGCTGGCCGGCGGTCCCGATGCCATCGTTGCGGCTGATTCAAGCGCCGGTGTTCCACGGGTACGGGATTTCCGCATGGGTGGAATTCGAAGCCGCAGTCAATCTCGAAGCGTTGGCCGCCAGGCTTGCCGCTCCGCATATCGACGTACGAACCTCTCAAGAGGAATCGCCGTCGAACGTTGGCGCCGCGGGACAGAGCGGAATTACGGTGTCGTTCGAGGCGGACCGCAACCATCCCCGCGCCGCATGGTTCTGGATCGCGCTCGACAATCTGCGCATGACAGCAGACAACGCCGTGGCCATCGCGGAGTCTGCATTATGAAGCGTCCGCTCCTGAATGCGCTGGTGTCGCGGCGCCGTCTAATCTTTGCTGCGTCGCCGGCGCCGCTTTTGCTTTCGGCCTGCGGGTACCACGTCGGAACGCACGCCGATCTCGTGCCGAAGAACATCCACTCGATTGCGATTCCGGCGTTTGGCAATACGAGCATCCGTTACAAACTGACCGATCGGCTTCCAGAGGCGATCTCGCGCGAGTTCATTTCGCGCACCCGTTACCGCATCGAGCCGGATCCGAACGTCGCTGACGCCGTTCTGCGAGGGACGATCAGCAACGTGGTCGTGTACCCGATCGTTTTCGATCCGTCGACAAGCCGGGCGTCCGGCGTGCAGATCATCGTGACGATGGGAGTGTCGTTGTTCAATCGTGCGACGGGTGCGGTGATTTGGTCGCGGCCGTCGTTTGAAGTGAAGAACCGGTACGAAATCGCGGTGCAGGCGCAGTTCTTCTTCGATGAGAGTGAAGATGCTTTGCAGCGCGTCGCGAAAGAAGCGGCGCGGACGATCGTGAGTGGGATCCTCGAGAATTTCTAGAGTCTGCGAAAATCGTGTATTGACTCCCGATCAGTTTGTCGCACAGGTCCAAAAGCAACCCCCCGGCCCGGCTTATCTTTTTCTAGGCCCGGAGGCGTTTCAGCGCGATCGATGCCGAAAAGCGCTCCTCGACGCAGTGCTGCCCGAGGGAGACCGCGAAGATGGCTACACCCGGCACGATCTGCATGACCTTTCGCTCGCCGAGATTCTCGACGACGCGCGGGCGCTCTCGCTGTTCGCGAGCAACCGTGTGATCTGGCTGGGTTCGGCCGAATCGCTCTTGCCGAAAGGGCGTGCGTCGGCGGCGTCGGACGACGACGGCGAGACCAAGAAGCAGACTCCAGGTGCGGCGCTGAAAGAATATCTGCGGGCGCCGACACCCGGCACGACGCTGGTCTTCGACGCGAATCGGTGGGAGTTCGACAACGACAACAAGACCAAAATTGAGGGACTGACCGCGCTGCTGAGTCCGGTGCCGGTGATCGAATTCCGGCCGTTTTCGCCTGACAATGCCAGGAGGCTGGCGCAGGACCTGGCAAAGAAGGTGAAACTACAGCTTGGCCTCGTGGAACTGGGCATCCTGATCGAGGCGTTGGGCTTCGACGCCGCGCGAATCTCGCAGGAGATCGAAAAGCTAAGCCTGTTCGCTGGGACGGAGCGCCGGGTGACGGCAGAAGACATCGCGCAGCTGGTTCCGAACGCGCAACAGACGACGATCTTCGCGCTTGTCGCCGCGCTCGCGCGGAACGACAGGCAGCGGTCGCTCGAGTTGCTCGATACTTTGGTTCGCGAGGGCGAGTATCTGCCGCTCGTGCTGACGTTCGTGGCGACGCAATTCCGGCTGGCGCTGGTGGCGCGGGAAGCGAAGCTGCGGAGCGCGGGAGAGATCCAGGCCCACTTCACGAAGCTCGGTATGCGGATGTGGCGCGAGCGCGCGGAGCAGGTGGCGGAGACGATGTCGGCGTTTCCGAAGGCGAAACTCGAGACGGCGTTGAAGGCGGTTTTTGAGTCGGACGTGGCGTTCCGCGATACGCGGCCGGATGACCGGATCGTGATGGAGCGTCTGATTCTGGCGTTGTCGTAGGCTACTCGTCTGTCGACGGCAGCCGGTACGGTTCGGGAACGTGGCGTTCCAGGTCGCGGCTATCGTGAAGGATTCGCGCAACCTCGACGACGCGGTCGTCGCGGATCCGGTAGACCAGGAAATGGCGGGGCTCTTTCACCCTTGGGCCAGGCATTCTTGTGCGGCTGAAATCGAGGTGATAGGTGCGGACCCCTGGCATCATGAAGTCGGCATGTTCCTTCGAGCCGGGGCGCTCGGGGTCCGTTACAAGATCGACGACGGCCTGCAGGATCAGGGCTTCGTAACGTCGGGAAGCGGCCTCTCCGAAGGTTCGAGAGCTATGCTTCAGGATCGCCGCGATGTCGCGCCGGGCAGGGGACGCGATGTGCGGCGCAAGCCAAGACTTCTTAGGCACGCCTTCGCTCGGCGACGAGTTCAGCCGCGACTTCCTCGCGGATTCCTCTCAAGTATTCCTTCACCTCATCCGGTGAGTTGAGAGCCACGTATTCACCGCGGTCGATGGCATCGAAGCCCTCTTGGGCGGCGGATCGAAGCCACTGAATTTTGGCTTTGTCCTCCTTCTCCCGCTGCTCCAGAAGTCGCAGGCCTTCACGGACGACTTCACTCGCGTTGCTAAAGCGGCCGGATGTGACGCGCGTCTCTACAAAGCGATCGAAGTGGTCGGTTAGATTTACGTTGCGAGTTGGCATGATCGGTCGATCCCGATTCCTACGTTACCAGAATTGGCAATTGTTGCCAATGCAGGCCGGTTCCTGGGATCAGGTGTACCGCGCAAACCTGAAAAGGCAATCCGGCAGTCCCCTCCCTGACGAGTCCGGCAAGGCTAGCGCTAGGTCTTCAAAAACACCGAAAATCGTCTAAGGATCGGCCGATCGAGCGCCGTTCACCGGACAACTAGGCGAGGCCGAAGATGCCTTTCCACTTGCGGAGGACGAGTTCGGCGAGGTTCAACAGGATCGCGAGTGCGAGGAGTCCCGGCCAGAGGCGGATCGAAGACGCGATGCTGCGTCCGGTGGCGGAGAAGACAGCTGAGGGCGAAGGATTGAAGCGGCCTCCGGTGAATTCGGCGACCTGCTTCAGAAGGGCTTCATTGGCTCCGAACTCGGTAAGTTCTGCCTCGGGGCGATAGAACCCGGCTTCGGGGAAAACCCGCGAATCGGCGACCGGGCGGATGCGGAAGAGGCCCTGCCGTTGACCGATGTTCACCCGGCCGCGGTACGCGCCGGCGGCGAGCTTCTTGACGGGGACCGGCTTCTGAAAGCCGTCCGGGCCGATGATAAAAATCGCCGGAATCTTCGCGGCGGAGTCGAGGCTGGCTTCCATCTCGCGGCTGAGCCGGTAGTCGACCACCAGTTCGCTATTGGCGGAATCGAGTTCGACGGACGCTTCGCCGGCCTGGGCTTGCGGCAGCAGGTCACGGTAGACGTTGGTCCAGAACTTGTCGAAGCCCTTCCAGGTGACCCAGTCCGTGGCCCAACGGGACTTGGCGTCGGAGGTGAACACGGCGGCGCGCCCAAGGCCCAGTTGCCAGCGCGTAAACAGTGGGTCCTTGTCGATGCTGAGGACAGCTTCGGCGGTCGGCTTGGCGATGAACTTGACGTATCCCCGAAGAGCCGGCGCCGTTTCCATCGCGACGCCCTCGAGGATTTCGGCCTGCTTGACGACGGTCGGCTGCAGCGGCTTTTCAACAGTCGTGGAGCCGGTGTGCTCCATGACGTCTTTGAGCAGGATCTTCTCGAGACCCTGCGGTTCGTTCAAGAAGTATGACTTGCCGCCCGCCAGCGTGGCCACCTTTTCGAGGTAGGCGCGGTTAACGTCCTGACCCAGGCCGACGGTCGAGATGGTGACCTTCTTTAGGGCGGCTTCGCGCGAGAGATCAAGCGAATCGCCTTCCTCCGAGATGCCGTCGGTAAGGAGCACGATGTGCTTGTAGGTGGCGGTGGTTGGCACGATCCGCCGGAAGGACTCAGTAAGGGCGGGTGCGATCTGCGTTCCGCCGTCCGGCGTGATGCCGGAGATGAGGCGCTTGATCAGAGTCTTGTCTTCGGCGCGGCGGACCGGCACGGCCCACTGGAAGCTGTTGTCAAAAATGAGGACGCCGATCAGGTCGATGGGCCGCAGGTTGTCGACGACGCCGATGGCGGCAACGCGCGCAAGCTCCATCTTGCGGCCTTCCATCGACGACGATTTGTCGATGATGAGGATGACGCAGGTGCCTTCGGGCGAGCGGGGCGGTGCGAGTTTGGCTGGAAGCGTCCGATCCAAGGCGTCTTCGACTTTTTTGCCCTCGACGTAGATGTTCTTCTCGCCGCCAATGACAAGCAAGCCGCCGCCCTGTTTGACGTACTGCTCGACCTCTTCCTTCCGGGCAGCAGGCACATTCTCGAGATCCCAGTTGTTGAAGGTGACGATCTGGTATTCGGCGAGCGGCGTTTTGGGGAAGTCGGTCACACGCTCGACGTCGAACTGCGCGGCGGCGAGCGTGCTCAGCAGGTTCTTTTCGTTTTCGGCCGCATCGCTCGTCATGTAGAGCACCTTGGGGCGCCGCAGGTTCATGGCCTGGTCGAAGCGCACTTCGCCGAGGCTGTCCGATTTCAGGGCGACCGAGAGGTCCACAGCACCTGCCGTGTTCAATGCGGCGTGCGCGCGGAGTCGGTTTGTACCCGCTTCGAGCGTCACAGGATTCTTGCCGAGCGGCTTTCCTTCGGCTGCGATCTCGACCGTTGCCTGTGTGCTGACCGGAGACGTCACGACGAGGTCGATTGGGAACTTCTCGCCGGCAAACGCGACGGACGGAAGGCTGACCGATTCCAGCTTGAGTTTAGGCTCGGCGCGTCCTTTGAGCGGAAAGGTGTCGATC
The DNA here is from genome assembly GCA_039930685.1 of Bryobacteraceae bacterium. Classification (GTDB taxonomy): domain Bacteria; phylum Acidobacteriota; class Terriglobia; order Bryobacterales; family Bryobacteraceae; genus JBBQWZ01. Next base: position 9,605 of record JBDTTK010000012.1, read on the forward strand.
GGAATGCCTAGTTCGCGAGCCTGCCAGGCGGCGCGCGCGACCGAGCCTTTGTTCTCCCGGCCGTCCGAGATCAGCGCGAGCCGGGGAACCATACCGGATGGAAGAGCGGCGATCGACTCGCGGACGGCCGCTTCAAGGTCGGTGGCGCGGCCGGATTCTCCGGCGGTTTGGCGCAATTTCCAGGGCTTGTTAATTTCGCCTTCACCGGCGTCGCGCGTCGTGCGGGCGAACGGGATCAGTCGGACGATGTGGCGTCCGCGGGCGTCATTGATGCTGTTGGCGATCTGAGACGCGCGCCCGAGATCGTCGGGCGAAAGGCTTGAGGAGGTATCGGCAAGTATGCCGACGGCCAGCTTGGTTTCGTCAGTGCGGAGCACGGGTTCGGCGAGCGCCACCAGGATCGCGAAGAGTGAGAGGCCCTTGAGAAGAAGCGACACAGGGCGCTGCGAACGGCTCCACTCCCAGAAGATCCAGGCGAGCGGCAGCCAGGCGAGGAAGAGAACCCAGGAGCGCGCGAAGGTCATGAGAAATCGCCCTCCGTCATTAGCTGGCCTTCCTCCAGGGAATTCGGATAGAGGAGACGGGCGCCGCAAAGCGGGAACCGCGTCCGCGTCCGAACAGGAACCAATCGATCAGGAGTCCGAGGCCGCCGGCGATGGCGAGCCACATCCATAAGTCAGTGGCAGAGACTGCGGTCTCAGTCCATTTGGGGATGCCGCGGCGGACGTTGGACGGCGCCTTCCAGAGGGTCTCTCCGACGTCCGGAAGAGTCAGCGAATAGACGAGTTCGCGATCGTCGGAAAGCACGCGCACAATGCCGGGCGCGCCCGCGAAGAACTTGACCGTCTGGCCGGATATCGTGAACGGCAGCTCTCCTTTGTTTTCGGTGAGCACGCGGACCGTTGCCGGATCGAAGCCCTTTTCGAGAGGCGCCGTGATCGCGCCGACCGAACCCGCATTCACCTCCCAGTGACGGAAAATTTGAGGCGCCATCCAGCGCAGAAAATTGGCGAAGACAAGTGGCGTAGCCAGCTCGTATTTCATCGACGTCCGGGTGGGCTGGAAACCGAAGACTCCGATTTTGGGCGATGACGGGCGTCCGAGAATGATCGGCTGGCCATCGGAATCGGCGACGATCATGTCGTTCGGCTGCGCGTTGAACACCAGGGTCGAATCAATGACGGTTCCTTTGGTTCGCAGCCCGGCGCCAAGCCGGTTCTCCGCGTGCCATTGTGAAAGCTTGGCGTTCGTCTTCGTGGCGCGGACCGCAACCGGCGAGTTTGCGGACGGCGGCTCGATCCAGATGCTGTCGGACTTAGGAGGCGAGGGCGGCGCAAAGCGGTCCAGGATGACGACGGCCGCAGCCGCGTTGGGGTCGTACTTCGCCGGCTTCTCGAATACCGCTTCGACGTATGGATTGGCGGCGAGTACAGGCCGCAGCAATTCCGGCTCGTTGGTGTAGGCGATGACACGCAGCGGTTGCTGCGCGGGGAGTTCGACGATGGCGCGGTCGTCTTGCGGGAACGCGTCTTTGGTCAGGAACCGGGCTTCGAGCCATCCGGCGGCGCGCGTCCGCCAGTTGAACGTGACTTCCTGCTCGGAGCCTGCCTTCACAGTCACGAGCTTCGAGGCGGCGGGTGCCCCGCCAAATTGCAGGGCCAGCGGCGCGCTGCAGTCGCGTGAACCGTAGTTCTTGAGCCCGACAAAGATTTCCCAGGTCGCAGCGTCCGCGGGAGCGCGACGGAGGCCCATCTTGCGGATGCCGCAATCCTGCGGCGAGCCTTTGGTCGGCAGCCAGCGAAGATTCGCGGGAGGCATCGCAGACGAGTCTGAGTCCGCCACGCGGCCGGGCCCGACATATACGACTTCACCGGCTCCAGAGCCATGAATTTTTTGCGCGCGCTTCGCAAATTCAAGCGCGTCGTCCAGGCGAAGTGCGGCCGAGGACGGTTTGGACCCGGCGATGGCGGCCTCTATGTTCTTACGGTTGTTTTCGTATTGCGTGACCGGCGTCGCGAGTCCGTCAACGCGGACGATCATGACGCGATCGGAGGACGACAGTCCGCGGACATAGGAGCGGGCCAGCGTCCGAGCCTCGTCCATCAGGGTCGCCTGCCCGGAGCGGGCCGCCATCCAGGCGGACGTGTCCAGGAGAAGGACGTGATCGCGCTCGGCGCCCGACTGGCCGCCCCAGCGTAGCTGGGCGATGGCGAGCAGAAGCAGGATCATGCTCAGCAATTGCAGCAGCAGGCTCAGCGGCTGTTGGATGCGCTTGCGGTGCTTGCGCTCTTCGGGCGTCGGCGCATTGGTCCAGAAGCGGAGTGTGGCGACGACCTGCTTCCGCTTCGAGCGGTCAAGTAGGTAGAGGGCGACAAGGACGCCGGAGACACCCGCGATGAGCGCCATCAATTCGCCGATGCCGAGGTTGAGAAGCGACATGCTAATCAATCACTCCGGCGCGGGCCAGCGATCCGAAGATCGCATCCTCGATCGAAGTCGAGGCGGGCAAGCCGACGTAGCGGCCGCCAATCCGTAGCGCCATTTTCTCGATGTTCCGGCTGTAGGCGTCAAACGACGCCGTGTAGGCGGCGCGGGCTTTGGCGTCGAAAGAGAGTTCGAGGTGCTGGCCGGTTTCGGCGTCTTCGAGCTGCAGTTCGCCTTCCCAGGGTGGAGTGCGATCCTCGTCGGCCCAGACCTGGATCAGCAGCAGTTCGTGGCCGAAGTCGCCGAGGTATTGGATGGGCTTTTCGCAGTCGGCATCTTCGAGGAAATCCGAAAGGATGATGAGCAGGCCGCGCTGCGGATACTTGGCGATGAACTCGCGGGCAATCGGTAGAAACTGGGTACGTCCGCCGGGCTTGAGGCCCGACAGGTAATGGACGGCCGGCATGAAGCGGTGGCGTCCGCCGCCGGCGACAAAGGCATCGCCTAAGGTTTCGGCGAATGGCTGCAGGCACATGGCGTCCAGGCGGACCAAACCAACATAGGTCAGAGCAGCAGCCAGGCGGCGCGCGTACTCGAATTTCGATTGCGCTCCTTCGCCGGTCGTCATCGATTGCGAGACATCGAGCAACAGGCGCACGGGAATCCGCGGCTCCAGCTGGAACATCTTGAGGAAGAGCTTTTCGAGCCGCAGGAACGCCCGCCAGTTGACTGCGCGGAGGTCGTCGCCGTGGTGGAAATGGCGATGGTCGAGGAATTCCTGTCCAGGCCCGCCAAAGCGGGACGCGTGCCGTCCGCCGACAAGTCCGGGAAGAGACTTCTTCCAGTGGATCGTCAGGCGCTCCAGTTTTTCGAGCGTCGCGGTGTCGATGAGAGGGGCGTCCGCCATAAGACTCCTGGCGCACCCGGGCGAGAGGAACTACCTCTTGGCCGGTGCTGCCACCTCTTTGATGATGCGGCCAAGCACGGTTTCGACGTTCTGCCCTTCGGCGTGAGCGTCGAAGTTGACGATGACGCGGTGGCGTAGGACGGCCGGCGCGATGGCCTGCACGTCGTCCGTAGAAACATGGAGACGCCCTTGCATCAGCGCGCGGACACGTCCGCATTCGACGAGCGCCTGCGCGCCGCGGGGCGAGCTTCCGTAGCGGATGTACTTATTGGCGAGTTCGTGGGCGCCTTCGGTCCCGGGTTGCGTCGCCATGACCAGGTCGATGGCGTACTCCTGGACGTGCTGGGCGGCGAGCACCTGACGGCAAACCTTCCGGAGTTCCAGAATCTCCGCGCGGTCAATAATTTGCCGAAGTTCAACATCTTCCCGATGAATGGTCAGGTCCACGATCCGACTGAGGTCAGAGCGCGAGGGATACTGCACCAGGATCTTCATCAGAAAACGGTCGAGCTGCGCTTCGGGAAGGGGGTAGGTACCTTCCATTTCGATCGGATTCTGCGTCGCCATGACCAGGAAGGGCGATTCGAGCTCGTGGGTGGTGGTGCCGCTGGTCACCGTGCGCTCCTGCATGGCTTCAAGGAGAGCGGATTGCGTTTTCGGCGTCGCGCGGTTGATTTCGTCGGCGAGAACGAGATGGGCGAAAATCGGTCCGGGCTGGAAGCGCAAGGCACGAGCGCCGCCGCCTTCCGTCTCGATCATCATGGAGCCGACGATGTCGGCAGGCATGAGATCGGGTGTGAACTGGATGCGCGAATACTTGAGGTGCAGGACGCGGGAAAGCGTCCGGAGAAGCGTGGTTTTACCGAGTCCGGGTACGCCTTCAAGGAGGACGTGGCCGCCCGCAAGCAAACAGATGAGGACTCCGTCAACGACTTCCTGCTGGCCGACGATGACTTTGGCGATTTCCTGGCGGACAGCGTTGAGTTGATCGACGGCGCCCTGGGTGACCGCGGGGCTGATCTGAGATGACGTTCCGGTGGACACGAGGTTGGGTAAATCCTTAATAAGTGATACGACAGTTTACGTTACGGCGATTTTGCTACGGCCCTGCAATATGACGCGACTGGCGGCTGACTGGGCGCGCAAATCTCTTCTCTGCCGAGAGATTTCCTAGTGTAGACGAATTTGGTTGCATTCGGTTACGGGTAGCGAGCAGTCCGCGGTTACGGTTTCGGTTGTCGTTGGATCGCGATCGCATCCGCGATGTCCTGTGGCCTGCCGGCAGCGAGCTTGGCCGCAATCAGGTCATCCGCTGAAATAAAATGCGCATTAAGACCGCTTACTGGATCGAGAACGGCGTCGACGCGCCTCTCCCACGCAGAATCAAAATCGACGCCGCTGATTTCAGTAAGGATGTCGACGGCAACCGGCTCTCGACCCATCCGAAAGAACGATCCGCGCCTGGCGAAGTCTTCTGGAATCATTCCTACGAGTGGTGCGCCAAACGACGCCAGGGCGGCGTAGATCGCATTCGCGTTGTCAGGCTCCGGCTGAATCAGAAGGTCGATGTCCTTGGTGGCCCGCGGCTGTGCGTGGAGCGAGACGGCGTAGCCGCCCACAATCAGATACTTAACGCTGTGGGCGTTGAACGCGGACAAGAGTTCTAAGAAGTCTTGGTGCATCTGGGGCCGCGTCCTTCATCGCGTATAGGGCGAGGCTGAGTTCGGATACGGCGGTCATCCGCTCATGCGAGGGCCGGCTCTGCCAGTACCGATACTCGTCTACTTTCATTTCGTCGAGGCTGGCGTATTTCCGGATGGTCTTGTCCATATATGGCCCGAGCTATCGTGTGAATCGACGCACCCTTCTACCAGACTACGCCCAAATGCTTGGTCGCTAGTCCGGAATTGAGATGCCCGGTGTTACAGCCGGACCAGCATCTTGCCGGTGTTCGCGCCATTCAGCAGCGCGATGAACGCCTTAGGCGTGTTTTCGAACCCGTCCACGAACTGCTCGCGGTACTTTAGCTTGCCTTCTTTGATCCAGGTCGACATCGCTTTGATCCCTTCCCCGAATCGCGGACCGTAGTCCGACACCAGAAAACCCTGGACCTTGGCGCGGTACACGATGAGCGCTCCGAACAGGCGTGGACCGAGTTCCGCCTTCGTGTTGTTGTACTGCGAAATCTGTCCACAAATCGAAATCCGCGCGCCGACGTTTAGGTTGGTGAACACCGCGTCAGTGATCGCGCCGCCGACGTTATCAAAGTAAACGTCGATACCCTTGGGACACAGTTCCTTGAGCTTGGCGGCATAGTTTTCGGTGGTCTTGTAGTTGAAGGCGCCGTCGAAACCAAGTTCTTCGGTGATGAATTTGATCTTGTCGTCTTCGCCGGCGATGCCGACGACGTGGCAGCCCAGGATCTTGGCGATCTGCCCGACCTGCGTCCCGACGGCTCCGGCGGCTCCCGAGACGACCACGGTTTCGCCAGCCTTGGGATTACAGATGTCGATGAGGCCGAAGTAGGCCGTCAGACCGGGCATTCCGAGGACGCCCAAGGCGGTCGAGACAGGCGCAAGCGACGGATCGAGCTTGCGGAGGTTGCTTCCATCCGACACGGCGTATTCCTGCCAGCCGGAATAGACGTCGACGAAGTCGCCGACCGCAAACTTCGGATTCTTCGACTCGACGACTTCGGCGACTGCGCCGCCGACCATCGTCTCGCCGATCTCGACCGGCTTCGCATAAGACTTCATGCCGCTAATGCGGCCGCGCATGTAGGGATCGACGGTGAGGAACTTGGCGTTGACCAGCACTTGGCCGTCGGCAAGAGCAGGCGTGGGCGATTCGACGAGGGCGAAGTCGGATTCCTTCGGCATGCCGACGGGGCGTGCGGCGAGGGTCCACTGGCGATTGGTTGGCATGGCAACCATCGTACAGCGGAGGCGGATCGATATATGCGGCTGTTGTTTGCAGCCCTAATCTTGCCGGAGTGCCACCAGCGGATCCACCTGCGTCGCGCGCCGCGCCGGAATGGTTCCCGCTAGGATGCCAATCGCGAGCAGGCCGAACCCAATCCCTATATACGTCGGCATATCCGTAGCGCTGAGCCCGAACAGATACGACCGCACCCAGCGCGAAGCCGCGATGGCGGCAGGCGCGCCGAGCAACACGCCAACCCCCGCCAGCGTCGCGCACTCTGTCAACACATTGCGGAGGACCGTCGTCTGTTGCGCGCCGAGCGCCATGCGGATTCCGATCTCGCGCGTCCGCCGCGTGACCGCATAGGAGATCACGCCATACAAGCCGATGCCCGCGAGCAACAGCGCGAGTCCGCCGAAGAAGAGCGACAGCGTCGTCAGCATCCGCTCCAGCGTTAGACCGGTTTCAATCTGCGCTTCCATCGTGCGTACCGCATAAAGCGGCATCTTGGCGTCGAGCGAGCGGGCCTGCTGCCGCGCCGCCGCGATGACTGGCAGAACATCCCCCGCCGCTCGGATATGGAAGGTGATTTCGGTCGGCTTCTCCTGCAACATGGGCGTGTAGACGGTGAAGTGGTCTTTTTCTTTGATGCTTCGGTATTTGGAATCGCGCACCACGCCGACGATCTCGACTTCCTGCTTGCTGATCGTGAAACGGCGGCCGATCGGGCTTTCGCCGGGCCAGAATTGGCGGGCCATGTGGTCGTTGACCACGGCGACGCGTTGCGAACCTTCGCGGTCGCGGTCAGTGAATTCGCGGCCCTGCAGTATCGCGCTTCCGATCGTCGAGAAGAACCCCGGCCCAATAAACATGGTGTACGCGATCTGGTTGTTCTCCCGCGCGTAGGGCTTGCCGGGAAGGCCAAACGACCACATCCAGAGATTGCCGGAAAGCGGGCTAACGTTGGCGTAGCTCACCGCCCGCACACCGGGCTGGCCTTGGAGGCGGCGGCTGAGTTCCTCGAGGAAGGCGGTGGCGGACGCGTCCTTGTACCCCTGATCGGCGAGGTTGACACTAAAGATCGCCAGGTTCTCGCGCGCAAATCCGAGGTCCGCGGCGCGGAGGTTGAAGAGGCTGCGCGCGAGCAGTCCGGCACCGACGAGCAGCACCATTGAGAGCGCCACCTGCAGGACCACCAGTCCGTTGCGCAGGCTAAAGCGGCGGACGCGCGAATCGTCCGAAGTTCCCTTGAGGGCGGGTGCGAGGTCGGGCTTGGTCGTCGCGAATGCAGGCGCAAGACCGAACAACACCCCGACGATCAGGGAAATTCCGACGTTGAATGCGAACACTTTAAGATTGGCCGCGCTCTGGAACGTTTCGGCGACATTGCTACCTTGCAACACCAGGCTGCTGAGCCCATCGTGCATCCAAATGGAGAGCAGGAACCCGAGCAGGCCTCCGGCGAACGATAGCAGCAGGCTCTCGCTCAACAATTGCCGGACCAGGTGTCCGCGGCTCGCGCCGACTGCGAGTCGGACCGCAAATTCCTTCCGTCGGGACGCTGCGCGCGAAAGCAAAAGATTGGCGACATTCGCACACGCGGTCAGCAGCACGACGGCGGCGGCGACCAGCAGCAGCACGAGCGTACTGCCGTGTTCGCGTTGCAAGCCGCCGGTGCCCTGCGCGCCGCTCGCGAACGCAATGTGGCTGGGAGCCGCTTCGCCGTACTGCTGTTCATACACGCGCTGGTAAGTTGCGTCGAACGCGAGGCGCGAGCTCTCCGCGCCGGCGCCGGGCTTGATGCGTCCGACGATATGAAGCCAGGCGACCTCCTTCCCGTTGGAACTGATTGCCGCGGGCACAAACAGATTGCGCATGGCCAGCGGCACATACACCT
>JBDTTK010000013.1:0-17555 GCA_039930685.1 Bryobacteraceae bacterium
ACCTGCGCGGCGTGGCGTTCGGCCTCACTGACTTCAACCAATCGTGCGTGTCCTTCGGCCTTCTGCTGCGCCCAGGTCTGATGATTCGCGGCCTGCTTGTCCAACTCGTCCGCCTGCTGATGGAGGACGCCGGAAAGCGTTTGCGTCGGATCGAACACGATGCCGCCCTCATGCGCCGCGGCTTCTGACATCATTTCCGCCGTGCGGCGCAAACGATCTTCGGCGACCTCGCGCAGCACCACGGCCTGCGCCCGGTAACGGGCCGCGGCCCGCTCCAACGACTCGATCTCGGCGCGCGGCAGCAGATGTTCCAGCACCTTGCTGTTCGCGGCCGTCACCAGCCGATGCTCGGCGTCGATCCGGGCAAGCTGCTCCAATTCATTCGCCGAAGCCCATTTGCGGCCTGCCGCGAGTGATTCAATCAACCCCGTTTCGAGCCGCCCCGCCAGTTCGCGGCGCGCGTTCGAAAGCTCCCGCGCCTGCTGCACGAGCCGACCCTGCGCCGCCTTTAGCTGCGCCACTCGCTCTACTCGTTCTTCAAAAGCCAGACGCGCCGCCTCCACCACCGGACCCGCAAATACCTCGCTGCAGATCTCGGCGGCGCGCTGGTGTAGATCTTCACTTGACATGGCATTCCCTCGCGACCGCATTCTAGCCGCTGGTCCATAACCGGGTGCCGCGCGAAAATCCGCTAAGCCGTCTGGATTGAGAGGTTCAAGGAATCGGCTACCGTTGTGATCACCGCACCGGCAGCGTGGCGCGCAGCGTCTGGACGCGCTTCCTCATCGAAGCTTCGAAGGACTGGCGGTTCACCGAAAGCTGCTTGTGGAGATGCTTCAGTTCCTTCTTCGAGGATGCATGCAGCCGGTCGGCCGCGCTCGCGAAGTTCTTCGACGACGCCTCCGCGAAACCCACCATGGCCCGGAAGTAGCCAACCTGATTGGGAACCTTCTTGCAGCCCTTCACCAGCGCGTCCAGGATCTCGGCGCGGTCGTCCGTCGAGAGCAGGTCGTGCGTCCCGACGCGGGCGCCCCAATCGTCCAGGAACGGACCCTGCGGAAGCAGAAGATCCGCGCTTTGACGCAGGCACTTTACCGGCCGCAGCGGATAGTGCCGATGCCCTTCCGATGCCATCGCATCGCGGTACAGGCGCGCCGCAGTCTGGAACGTCCCGCCATACGGCTCGCGGTTCTCGTGCGCCAGGCGCCCGAAGCGCTGCTTCGATCCTTCGTAGATTGAGGCGCGGCCTTCCCAGAAGCTGATGCCTTGATCCAGATCGCCGAGATTGTGAGTCAGGCTGGCCGCGAGCAGCAGCGCTTCGATTTCCCGGCCCGGCTCGCGGAACGCGCCGAGAAACGTCGCCGCTTCGCGCTGCAACTCCGCGTCGATCGCATCTCCGGTCCGCTCCGCGGCCTCGCCGTCGCCCCTGTTAAGGAACCGTCCGTGAGCCCCGGCTACAACGCTCAGCCACTCGCCGTTGTGACCGCTGACGGTGTCCCGCAGCCGGAGCCCCGCTCCGAGAAAGCGCCGCGAAACCGGAGCAAGCTCCCAATCCGCCCAACCGAGCGCGAACTCGCACATCGCGTGCAACTCCGCGGAATCGGCGCTGCGCTGCCAGATCAGTCCACGAATTTTCGCATCGACGTCGGTCGGCACGAAAGTCGCGACCGTCGTATGATGAGCAGCGATACAGAGGAAAAAGTACTCCGCAAGGCTGGCCGGTTCGTAGGTGGCCCTCACGTACTGCAGAAAGGTTGGCGGCTGGCCGATAGTTGGTTCGTACAGGAATGGTGCGGTGTTGCGTACTAGATCCTGTAAGGTTCGGGGAGCAATCCAGCCATGCCAAGGGATGTCATCTGGTCGCAACTCACTAGACTACCTCGACTTGGCGGTGTAGGGAATGTTGCGTACTGGTCCGCTAAGTAAATATTTGCGTTGAGGTTGCGATCCGTTTTTCGAAGCATTTCGTAGTAGCGAATGAAGGCCCATGAATTGCTCTAACCTTACTTCGGAAGACTATCAGCTGTACGTAATCGGCCTCTCCGAGGAAGCTGAGACGGACCTGATCCGCGCCCACGCACAGAGTTCTTGCGAACACTGTCTCAGAGAATTGCGGGAGGGCGTAGAATTTTGGTACTTGTTCGCCGTGGCCCGTTCGGCGGACTTTCCGGGAAATCCTCCTGGGCATTTACGTGGCGCGATCCTCCAACAGGCGACCGGAACAAAGGCTGACAGATGGTGGATGGTTCGCTGGGGCGCGCCGCAGGCCATCACGGCGTCCGTCGCGATCCTAATGTTTTCCGCCTTGAGCTGGTACGCCGGTGATCAGAGTATGCTGCGATCTGAGCACGATGGGCGGACCCGCCGGGCTGAGGAAACACCCAGAATTGTTCAGATTACACCGCCGGGCGTTCCCCCCAACCCGGCGGAACGAGTCGTACCCGGAGCGAGCCCAGCCGAGGTTGCGGACCTGAAAGACAAGCTCGCGAAAGCAGAATCCGCCCTCGCGGCCCGCGGAACTGCCGGTACGCCCTCCGGCGAAGTCGCACTGCTCCAGAAAGCGCTCTCGGATACGAGCGAATCGTTGCGGCAATCGCGACAGGCGCTCGCGCAGCAGGAATTAAAGACCGTTGCGCTGGAGCGGGATTTGCAAGCCGAGCGGACCCAATTGGCCGCCGCCGTCCGCGACAGGCAGGACGCGGAAACTCGCGTCAAAGTGCTTGCCGAAGATAGAAGCGCTGTCGACGCGCGGGACCGCCAGATTCGCGCCTTGACAGTCAAGGTGGAGCAGCTGGAGCGCGAGAACGTCGAGTTCCGCCGCGCCGTCAATCGCACCCGGCGCGAACTCGATCAGAATCTGCAAGTGGCCAGCTTCCTGAACTCCCCTGCGCTCAAAATGGTCAAGCTGCGGCCAACCGAAAAAAGCGAAAACGCACTGGCCTACGCCTTCCTCGAAGGATCGCGAGTCCTCTTCGTCGCCACTAAAATGCCAGACCTTCCGGCGGGACGCCAGTATCAGCTTTGGCTGATGCGCGGACGCGGAGCGGCGGTCGTCAGCGGAGGCGTCTTCTCGTTCAACGGCCAACGGGCGATCATCGAGATCCGAGATCCGAAACTCGTCGCCGATGTACGCGCTCTCGCGGTAACCGACGAGCCAACGGGCGGCAGCCCCCTCCCGACCGGCCACAAATACCTCATCAGCACGACATGAGTCGAACCCCGTGGTTCTGAGCACAAGGCCCGTGAGCAACAATCTTAAGCGCGGCCCGTAAGGTCGCGCTCAAGATCGAAGACGCAACGTCGGCCTAGGCGCGAGCGTCAGGTCGCGCTCCAAGCTGCTGAATCCTGGATAGAACCCCGCGCGCCATACCCCTCAGGACCGCGACTAGAAATGGAAGCCAATCCGACTGCCAAACGTCCGGTATACGCCGTTAGTGCCCGCGATTCGATTGAACCGCGCGTCAAATCCTAACGACAGCATTCCATTCAGCCGGTACTCGATACCGACCGCGCCGTGTAGCCCAAAGTCGATATTGCCGTGGCCACCAGGTAGCCCGCGCGCCTCCAGTTCCGGGGCCTGCGAAATCTGCCCCGCCACCAGCGGACCTCCAAAAGGCGCCTGGCCGCCGAACAACTGCTGCACCACCGCAAGAACCTCCGGTGTAATATCCGCGTCCGGGCGAATGCCATAGCTGGGCGGCGTGCCGCGAGCCGGGTTCTGGACGTGGATCGTGACGAACGTTCCGAACCCGCCGACTAGATAAGGCCGCAGCCGGTAGCGATCCAGTGCGGTCGTTTGATACTTGAGCGCAAACGGCACCACCTGCAACAGCCGAAGGCGCGTTTCGGTCGACTGCGTCACAGGGAACGGCGCCGAACCGGTTCCGGTCACAGCCGCGGCAACGTTCGCCAGTCCGCCGTTCGGATTCAACGCCGTCAGCACAGCTAGATTCGCGACCTGCGCGACATTGGACGTAGTTGTAAACGTCGTCTGCGACTGCGACATCCCGACGAGAATCTCATACGACACTTTGCCGTGCAGCCACTGCGGGCGGTCGAACAGCGGCAAATCGATAAAACCTCCGGCAAACGTGCCGCTATTCAGCTTGAAAGGGCTCGTGGCGCCGGAAAGCAGCAAGCCTATCTGTGCACCGATCTTGCCCACCTCTGGAACCAGTTCCGGCGGCATCTCGAATCGCTGTTTCGCCGCGACCATCTCCGGAGGCGGAGGAGGCGGCGCCGGCCTCGGCTCGACCGATTCTTCCATCCCCGCTCCGCCCTGGGAGCGAATGAACGCAGCCATCGATCGTTCGAGCTGTCCGATCCGGTCCTCCAGCTTGAGAACTTTCGCTTGCAGTTCCTCCCGCGTGAGATTCGAGGTTCCCGGTTGGGCCCAGAGCGGGCTTGCTGCCAGGAACAAAATCAGTGCCACCAGCGAACGTGCGCCGTCCATCAGACCTCCTTGGTCTCTTCCAGTTCCGCGCGAAGGGTGCGCAACGCTGCTCGGATCCAGCTTTTGACGGTACCCAGCGGTTGGTTCATCCGTTGGGCGATCTCGGTGTGAGAGAGCCCCTCATAGTAGGCGAGGTCGATCGCCTCGCGTTGGTGCCGGCTCAACTTTTCGATAGCCTGCTTGATTTCACGCTTTTGCGACGAATCAATGGATGTATCACGGCCACCTGCAAATAGATGGCCATGCTCAAGAGTTTCGAGTTGAGACTGGTGGCTGGCGATCCGTCCGCCCGTGGACCTGAGGTAGTCGATCGCCCGATTCCGCGCAATCGTCACGATCCACGGTCCGAGCGAACTTCCTGGAAGCAGCAGCCCGGCGCGATTCCACAGTCGCAGGAACGTGTCCTGAGTCAACTCTTCAGCGACGCCGGGATCCGACACCATGCGCAGAATTACCCGGTAAACAAGGACTCCGTAGCTATTGTAGGCGTCCGACAACGCGGTGGCGTCCCCGTGGGCAAGCCTGTCCAGGAGGTCCGGTTGGTCGGCAACCTGAGCGCCAAGAAATGGCGCCAAGAAAAAAAGTTCGAGCACAGAGTCTTCCCAGTGGACTCCACCGCGAGATCAGCTCACCGTTCCCAGCGGCAAACCAGCCTCGAAAAGCGTTCCTATTCAACTAAATCGGCGCGTGACGGGTTTCTCATTATGCTCATTCGAGCTCGCCCGACCGGTTTTTACTATTTCACTTTCCCCTTACCGCGAGGCGCGCATTCGATAAACTATGCGCCGCAAGTATCTACAACCTATTGATACCAAGCCGCTTAAAAACCTATTTACCGGAGCATCCAACAACGAAGCCGATGGGCCTACTATCCACAAACCTGCGAAATTGAAATTATTCTGGGCACCCGTCGCTAACAAGATCTTGCCATCTAGCCCTCGCGCCAACGGGGAAGTCCGCACATTCCAGCGATTTTAGTCGGCCGTCAGCACCCCTACCCACACCTTCTCCGTGGTGTAACGTCAAATCCCATCGCGACGCCTTGTCAGGGTTCGCAAAACTCAAGAGGTCCATACGATGCTCAAGTTCTTTGTCTTGTCGTTCACACTGGCGGCGAGCCTGTTCGCCCGCGAAGCTCTTCTTCTCCGCTATCCAACCTATCACCAGGGCCGAATCGCATTCAGCCACATGGGAGACATCTGGACGGTAGACGAGAACGGCGGCAATCTCCAGCGCCTCACCGTCCACTCCGCGCGCGACATCTACCCCCGTTACTCGCCGGACGGCAAATGGATCGCCTTTTCGAGCGACCGCGCCGGCAACCTGGATGTCTACATCATTCCCACCGAAGGCGGCAACGCAAAACAGCTGACCTTCCATTCCGCCGACGACAATGTCCTTGACTGGTCGCCGGACTCCCGCTCCGTCCTCTTCGCCAGCCAGCGCGGCGAGGACTTCATGGGTAAGCTTTACACCGTTTCGATCGACGGCGGCATGGAACGCAACGCCGGCGCCGACATGGGTACCGCCGGATCGTACTCGCCGGACGGCAAGAAGCTCGCCATCAACCGTAAAGGCCAGGTCTACTGGCGCAAGTATTATCGCGGCTCCTTCCAGACGGACGTCACCGTCATGGACATCGCCAGTAAGAAATTCACCGACATCACCGACTACGACGGCCTCGACTCCTGGCCGATGTGGGGCCACGACGGCTACGTCTACTTCGTCAGCGACCGCGAGGACGTCAGCCGCTCCACCGGCGTCACCAACATCTGGCGCGTTTCGGAAAAGGGCGGCAAAGCTGAAAAGGTCACCCAGTTCAAAACCGGCGACGTCCGCTTCCCCTCTATCAGCTCCGACGGCAAGACGATCGTCTTCGAACACGACTTCGGCCTCTGGAAGATGAACGTCGCCGGCAAGCAGACCTCCCAAGTCAAAGTGAACATCGCTGCCGAGCTTCAAGAGAACCTCGCCGAAGTCCGCGACTTTAACTCCCGCGTCGACGACTACTCGCTCTCCCCCAACTCCCGCCGGATCGCCTTCTCGATCCACGGCGAAGTCTTCACCGCGCCGGTCGCCGAAGGCGACCTCCGCCAGATCACCGACAACCCGTCCCGCGATCAGGACCCCCTCTGGTCGCCGGACGGCAAGCAACTCGCCTTTCTGTCCGACCGCAGCGGCCGCGAAGAGATCTACGTGATCGCCGCCGACGGCGGTGACGCCCTGAAGATCACCGACATGGACAACCTCAAGTCCGGCATGGCCTGGTCGCCCGACTCAAAAGAGATCGCCTTCACAACGTCCGAAAACAAACTGCACCAATACTCCCTGTCCTCCAAGCAGACCATTGAGCTCGCCTCGTCGAAGTACGGCAACATCGGTTCGGTCAGCTTCTCGCCGGACGGCAAGTGGATTGTCCTTACATCGCAGGATGAAACCCGCACCACCGGCGTGAGCCTGGTTCCATCGGCGGGCGGTGCCGCTCCGCGCAAAGTAACGTTCGATTCCTCCGGCGACAACCAACCTCGATTCTCGGCCGACGGCAAGAAGATCTACTTCATCCGCAGCGACCGCGGCGTGCAAGGTACGCTCGTGGGCGGCACGCCCTCCAGCCAAATTTACGTAGTCGCGCTCGAGAAGCAGGACAAAGATCCGTCCGACCCGGACGAAAATGCCCCTGCCGAAGGCGACCAGCCCGCTGCCGGACCCCGCCGTGGAGGCGCAGGCGCCGGTCCTGCCGCCGCCGCGCCCGTCAAGGAAGTGGTCATCGACTGGGACGGCCTCAAGCGCCGCACCGAACAGGTGACGCGCATGCCGTTCCCCGTCTTCAACTATGCGGCCGCGCATGACAACAAGACGCTCGTCTTCGCGACTACCGAACCCGGCGCCCTCCGACCGACTCCCGTCATTTACTCCATCCAGGACGACGGCAAGCGCCTCACCCGGGTCGCCAGCGTCCAGCCTGCCGCCGACGCCACCGGAGGCCGCGGCGGACGTGGTGGCGGCGGTGGATTTGGCGGCATCCGCGGCCTCACCGTAGCCCGCGACGGCCGCAGCGTCTTCTACATGGAAGGCGGTAGCGTCTACTCGAACTCGCTCGGCGCGCCAGCCGGCGGGGCCGCGGCGTCCGCCTCTCCGCTAGGCGGCGGAGCCCGCCGTCGCGTGACCTTCACCGCCAAGGTCAAGGTCAACAAGCCCGCCGAATGGGCGGAGATGTTCGGCGACGCCTGGCGCACCATGAAGTACCGCTTCTACGACGCCAACATGCACGGCAGAAACTGGGACGCCATGCGCTCCAAGTATCAGCCCCTCGTCGAATTCGTCGGCGACAAGCATGAACTCCTAAACATCGTCAACGAGATGATCGGCGAACTCAACGCCTCCCACACCGGCGCCGCTCCCGGACCCGCCCAACGCGCCGAAGGCGCAGCCGTCACCTCGCACCTCGGCCTCGAACTCGAAGCCGACGAGCAGGCTGGCCGCTATCGCGTCACGCACGTCTATGAGGACGGCCCCTCCGACAAGGACTGGGTCAAGGTAAAGAACGGTGACTACCTCATCGCCATCGAAGGCACTCCCGTACTTGCGACCGACAACTACTGGAAACTGCTGAACTACCGCCTGAACAAAAAGGTCACCGTCACCTTCAACAGCAAGCCCAACGACGACGGTGCCTGGAAGACTCGCATCGAACCCATCCCCATGGCCGTCTACAGTAACCTCCGCTACGACCGCTGGGTGAACGAGCGCAAGGCGCAGGTCGAAAAGATGACCGGCGGAAAGATCGGCTACCTGCACATCAAGGCCATGGATCCGCCGTCGCTCAAGAAGTTCGAAAAGGAAATCCACGAGAACCGCGACAAGAAAGCGCTCATCATCGACCAGCGCTTCAACGGTGGCGGCAACATCGAGCAGGAACTCCTCGCCATTCTCGTCCAGCGGCAGTATCAGGTGTGGCAGCCCCGCGGAACCGAAGAAAACGGACGCCCCTTCGCCGGCTACTTCGGACCGAAAGTCGTGCTCCAGAACTGGCGCTCGGCTTCGAACGCCGAAATGTTCCCCGCCGGTTTCAAGCAACTCGGACTCGGTAAAACCATCGGTACCCCGACCATGGGCGCCGTCATCGGAACAGGTAGCTATTCGCTCATCGACGGCTCCACCGTCCGCACTCCCGGCGTCGGCGTCTATCTCGCCGACGGCAAACACACCAACATGGAAAACTACGGCGTAAAACCCGACATCACGGTCGAGAACACGCCGGAAGACAACCTCAGTGGACGCGACCGCCAACTCGAAACCGCCGTCGCGGAGTTAATGAAGCAGATCCAGTAACCACTCCGCCACGGTCGCTGATCAGGAAGGGCAGGTCTACTGAGGCCTGCCCTTTCTCGTCTTGGCGTCAGTATTTGGGGCCAGGGGTAAGGCTGCCGAACAACCCGTCCTTCTCTCCATTCGGACCAGCGGTGAAGTACAGCGTGTCAGCCAACCCGCCGCTGCCGCCGTTGCCGAACTCCATCGCCCAGAGCCCATCGAGAAGAATCGCCTTGCCCTCGGGCGTCCGGACTTTGCTCACAAACGTGCCGGTGACCGGATGGTAGGCGTTGATTCGCCCATCGCCAAAGTTTCCGATCCAGACAGTCCCGCCCAGTTCGCCGAATCCCTCCGGCACCAACAGGACGGCCCACGGTGCGCTCAATTGCCCGTGTTGCGCGAACCGCTGACGCCCGCATCCATCCAACTCGAACGTGTCGACGAAACCATGTCCCTGGCCGAAAAGCTGCCTCGGGTCCGGCGCGGCATACGTCACGAACATTCGTGTCTTGCCCTTTACCGTAACGGGCACGACGTTGAAGGGGCTGTACCCGCTCGGCAGATAAGGATCGACGAAAGCATTCACCGACGGAATCGGCGAGAACTTCGTGTCGAAGACGTCAACCGTGCCGCCGGCAAAATTCGCGGCATAAAGTCGCGTCATGCCCTGCGCGTCCGTCGCGAACGCCATACCGGTATAGACCGCGCCCGGCGCTCGATTCACCACTGTGGTTGCGTACTTACCTGCCTTCGCGGCATCGAAGCCCTCCGGATTCACATTCGGATTCCAACCCAGAATGCTGCCGTCCTTGGACGCGAACAGAAACACAGCCGGAGCCGTAATCGCGACTCCCGCGCTCGTCACCCCGGAGACCGGAAACGCCCCGCTCGCGCCCAGCGTGTTGAACAGAACCGTAGTTGGCGATCCGCCGCTGCCTAGCGAATTCGACGGATTGGGAACAGACACGATCAACGGTTGCGGCGTACCCTCGGTGTTGTACAGCGTGGCGACACCGGCGCCGTTGCCAGCAACCCAGAACGCCCCAGTAGCCGACTTCGCGATACCCCAGGCGTTGATCAAATGCGGGTCAAAGAACTTGGCGATGTGGGTCAGGCCATACCGGTCCACCAAAGTAGGAACTGATCCTGCTTGCCGATTCACTACAAGATCCGACTCGATGTACCCGCCCTTCTGCGAATAGGCCGCCGCCGGGAACAGCGACACGGCCAACGCCACAAGCGCCAATGCACGATATTGTCTTTTCATAAAAACATCCTTTTTTGTTATATATTCAGCGATCCGAAATCACCTTGAATGATTCCGGGTCCAGAGAGCTGGAGACACGTATCCTGCGGCATGCGAATCGGCATCGTGGCACGCGCTAATTCTACGCGCGCCGACACGATCCGATGCACCTGGATTACGATTCTCTGTTCTTGATTCTTGACCTACAGTAAGTCACGCCAATACGAAATGAGTAGGCAAACTGTAAACACATTTGTGAACAGATCCAATCACGCTCCAACCATTTGACCACCGCGCACTTGAAATCTGGAACACACCTCTCACTCGGCTTTTTCTCGCGCATGATGACTTCGCAAGGCTGAGAACATGCCCGTTCGACTACCACTATGGAATAGCTATCGAGCGGAAACTTGATCGGTCATCCCGCTTTCTTGATTGACCCGAACAGAACTCAAGATCGGCGAGATGGGCAGGCATACTCAGTCCTGCCCTTTTTTGTCTCCGCGTCAGTATTTGGGGGTCAGGCCGCCGAACAACCCGTCCTTCTCTCCATTCGGACCAGCGGTGAAATACAGAGCGTAAACTCCACCGGGTCGTGCAGCACACTATTCTTTGCGCCTAGTTTTTGGCGGTCTTCTGCGCGACGTCTGGCTTTGCGGCTTCGTCAACGCGTGTCAGATGCAGTTGGAAGGGCGTGACCTCGAACGGCATTTTTTCTCGAGCCGCAAGCAAGGCGGTCGGCTTGCTTGCTAGCAGAATGACCGAGTTGTTCCACGGATTGAGTTTGATCCGCGAGCCAAGTGGGAGGGCGGCAATCTGTTCCAACTTTTCCTCCTCGAGCGGCGGCGCCTGATTCACGAATTCCGCAAGCCCCAAGGAGGCGTCCCCGGTCAACCGATTTCCGAAGTTAGCGTGGATCAGGTGCGGAAGTGACGGACCGCGAGCCCCAAGGGCCTTCAGAAACAATCCCGCGTTGCCCAACTTCTGGTAAGGCGAGTTGCGGATTAACTCGACGCTTTTCTTACTGGCGGCTTCCGTCTCAATCTCGGACCGCGCGAAACGAAACCTTCGCAGAATCTCGCCGTCCGATCCCATGGTTTGATTGTGAAAGGCGAACTGCGTATTGGTCCGGTGGCCCAGCGCAATATGTGCCAACTCACCGGCAAGCACCACAGCCAGACTGGATTCGTCCGGGAGGACATCGACCAGGCCCCGGCTTACGACAATTGTCTGACCGATCGAAAAAGTCTCAAGCGGTGTCGTCAGAAGCAGCCGGCACTTGACGTCGAGATTGAGCTTGTTCATGACCATCAAGTTGTTGATGACCGTGTTCAGAACGTCGTCCACCGGTCCCGGAGGGGCGAGTAAACCGCCGCGTTCCAGGCGGTCGATGATGTTCTCTTCGGCTTGCCGTTCCCACGAGCGCTGGCTTTCGAGCGGACTAAGGTCCTTTCCAGCCGATCGATCGGCCACCCCGCTGTCCTTGTCGAGCAGTATGTTGGTCAACTCATCCAGCTTTGGCGTAGCTCCAACGTCGTACCCCCAAAGCCGAGTTTGTGCCTTGAACGGGACTTTCGCGGCTTTCGATTTGCCGCTAGCCGCCGACAGGTCGGACTCCTCGACGTAGATCTGCGCCGGCATCCAGACGCCGGGTGAGACATTGGTTCGCCAGCTATCGAAGTGAAAATACTGTTCCGGCGAAGCGGAACGTGGACGCTCATTTAGTGGATCCGTATAAATTCCGTTGAACCGAACCACATGAAAATCGGCGTCTTCCACCCAAATGCGTCCGACGAACTTTCCGCGAACACTACGATCCAACGGCGCCACATCGAAAACCAGGCAGCGGACCTCGCCGAGGAACTCCCTTCGGACATACTCGAATTGGTACGTCTTCCGGTCGAAGGTTTGCGCATCGATCACGGCCATCTGAGCAAATCCGCGCGGTAGAAAGACTAACTCCTTTGATTTCCCGATTTCCCATTTCCAGGGAAGGCGGGAGGATCTCTTCGTTTCCTCCTGGTCAATCAAGGGTTGATAAGTAACGTCGCCGGTCAAATTCATGCGACCGAGAAAGTACAAGTCCTTGGAGATCGGCGAGAAAGAATTGGCGCCGGCAGCGTCGCCCGTGTCCTGAACCTGGATATAGGTCTCGACAATTGGACTTTGCTGGCCGAGCATGGTCAGCAGTTCATGCTCCTGCGCGACGATCCGGTCGAGCAGGCGATCGACCTGCGTCTGTCCAGGCAACGACACGGCGAAACACAAGTAAGCGCTAACAAGAAAATGACATTTCATTCGATAACCTCGATCACGAAGATCTAAATCGCCGGCCAGACCCTCGAACCTAGAACGCAAGTTCAAACCGTATGTGGACGATGGCAGTCGAGTCGACCGGGACACCATGCTGATCCGCCGGTCGGAATCGCATACCGGCCGCAGCAGCGATCGCGGCCTCGTCGAGCCCAAATCCCAGACTCCGAACCACCCGAAGAATCTTCACTTGGGCCGCCCTGGTGAAAAGGATCTCGAGAACTACCTCACCCTGGACTTGCCGCCGGCGGCCTTCATCCGTATATTCCGGCTTTGGCTTGCTGAGAATCTCCACATCGCGCGTCACCGGCGGAGTCGCTGAGGATCCCGTTGTTGAAGCTGTTGCCGCGACGTACTTCGCTTCGGCGAAGCCCGACCCTCGAATGGAACGGCCCGCACTTGAGCCGGAGTCAGGCTCGCGAACGTTAAACATCGCCGAGCGGACCTCGCCGCCCGGACTTTCCTGCTGCGGCACCGGATTCGAGCCGGCAAAGGAATCGGTCCGAACGTGCTGTCGAGGCCAGCGACTTGCCTGCGCCCGATTGACGGCGACGAACGTATCGAGTTTCAAGTCCGCGGCCACTCGACCCTCTGGCGCATCAGCAATTGCCGCCGGGAACGTGCCGGTGCGAATCGGAGCCTCTGGAACGCGAATCGATGGAAGCGCGACTGGCCCTGGCGCGGGTAGCGATTCCCGGAGCTGGATCGCAGGCGCGTCAATCGTAGCAACCACAGCTTCGCGAACCGCGGGCGCCGGCAAAGAGAACCGGCGGATCGCAGAACCGTTCCTCAGCGGCTGACGTGGAACGTGGAACCTGCGCGCCACCGGAGCCAACCGCGGAGCCTCAAGCAAAACGGCGTGGCGCACCACCTGGCGCAGTCCACCTTCCCTGGAAGAGAAATTCGCACAGACCACCGCGATGCCAGTCAAAGCGTGGATTACCAGGCTTCCGACAACAGCGCGGCCTCGTGTCGCTGGAGCTTCAGCGCGAGAGGGAGATGTTACGATCACGTCCACCTGCATTTCTGTTTGTTTGCGAACCAGTAATCCGGGCTGACAGCCCGACCTCTGAAGGGTAGGTAGGAGCGACAACCCGCTCCAATAACTAACGCCTCACATCCATTCACGACGGAAAGAGAGACCCTGTCGGGACTCTCTGAACGCAAACCCCGGCGCGTCTTGGCAAATAACGAACGATGCGAACCTTGACGGGCCGGGGCGCGGTAGAGAAGAGAGTGGTCGATGAACTACTTGCTGATGGTCGGGCTGTCACCCTGACCGGGAAGCTTATTTGCAGCGGCGAGACCACCAATCGTTGCAGCCGCGGCAACGCCGCCTACGATGGCGATGGTGGTGCCTGAGATCGTCCAACCCCGAGAATGCGACCCGCCCGAACCCGCCGCGGCGGCCTTGCCGGAGCAGCCCTTGCCGGAGCGCGAAATACTCATCACGTTCACGAAGTGAGCGTCCCCCATAACCTCCATCGTTCCGCTGACCGCGACGTTGTTGCCTACCTCCCGCTCGAGACCCTGGCCGCGGAGTTCCATGGTCACGCTCGTCGTCTCATCCGTGAGGGAAAACCGATCCCCGTGCCTCTGCAGGCATCCTGAAACCCGCGTCGAGTTGGATGCGCCGCTCTGAGGGTCGAACTCCAGCGTCGTACCCGCCGCCAAATTCGCCACGAGTAAACCCTGCGAGTTCCGGACCCGCACCGCGCCGCTCACGGCGGCAACCTGCACACGCGTGGATCCAGCGAGCTGCACTCGTGCCGAACCATTGTCGCCGTCCGGCTGAATGGATAGGCTGCGCGCAATCAGGCTGTATCCCGCTCCCTGCTGCGAACCACTGCGAACGATACTTCCGCCTTGCTCGATCACCGCGTGGTCCACGAAAACACGGGCGCGGGATTCGGAGGCTAACTCCAGGCGAGAGCCACCTGCCAGATCAACCGTCGAGAGCGCGGCCGCCGTCTGAATTCGCGACCCCTCAAACAACGCCGCCGATCCCGATACCGGCGAATTGTCCACTTGGAAGGCGCCTCTTGTTTGTGCGGTCCCGATGACAGGGGACGCGGCTAGACAGATGCTCAGATTCCAAACCAACAAAATGGCGATCATCTTTTCCGTGTTGCCCAGATGGGCGAGAAGTGTTTTCACGAACGTGCTCCTTCAAATCTGCGATGCTCGCCCTATCTAAATCCTGCGTAGGGCCGGAACATCGACCTCAAATCTATGCGGACACCCGACGGTTCGCCCGCTTCAGCCAATAACAGAGTGGCCTTTTCGCCGGGTGTTCTCAGGCCCAACCGTCTCATCGGACTGGCGTTGGGAAACTGTAATGAGGCGTTGGGTTTGGAACTTTTTCGAATCTGATGAGATATTCCTGGGGTCTACCACGCGCATGTCGCTGACCAGGCACACGAGAGCGTGCCACTGGATCACCCAATGGATCCAGTACCACTCCGGCGTACTAATTGCACTAAGCAAATTCTGACCCAGAAAAATCCAACGAAGTCGCTAGCATCGAGGTGCTAAGAAGCACTACGTATTGACCCTGAGCCTGGATAGAACTCCCGGCCATTCGGTCCCTGCTCTGTGAGAGGAGATCTACGCCCGATGCTGACCCGCTTTGCTATTTGCCTTACCCTCATGGCCGTCGTCCCCGGAATTTCCCGGGCTGAGGAAGGTGCCAACCTCACCATCCCCTCGGCAACGCCCAATCTGTCCTCCATTACCTACAAGCAAGTCGCCCGCGAACGCACATTCTCCCGCGCGTGGAAGATCAGCCTCGCCCCGCTGCTGGCGAGCCAGGCGCTCGACGCGTCGAGTTCCTATGGCCTGCGCGAGCTGAATCCCGCGCTCGCAAACGCCAACGGGCAATTTGGAATGCGGTCGACGGCGATCAAGTTCGCGGCCACCGGTGCACTCATCGGCGTCGAGTACTTGGTGATCCGCAAGCATCCGCGCGCCGCGAGCGCCTTCGCGAAGCTCAACTGGGCCACCAGCATTGTCACGGCGGGCTTTGCGGCCCATAACTACGCGATTCGCTAGACGCGTCCGTTATCGCGCGCAACTCCGCCTGATACTTGTGAGAGTGGAATACGTTGATCGCGCCAGATACGTCAGCGCTTCGGACATTTGTGTCGATTCCGTTGAAAGACCGGTCGCGCTACGCCATTACCAAATGCCTAGAATGTGCCACCAAGCGAAGCCCACTGTGGACCAGATCACCAGGTTTACGATCGATACGACGAAGCCGATCTTCCACCACTGTCCCATCGACACATAGTTCTGGGCGAAGAAGATCGGCGAGGGCGTTGTGCCGTAATTGGTCAGGCCCGACGACAGATTCGCAAAGCAGGCGAACGCATACACCATCAGACCCGCGGGCGCGCCTTTCGCGAGCAGCACGGCGAGAAATGGCGGAAACATCGAAATCAGGTGCGCGCTAATGCTTGCGAATCCGTAGTGCGCATAAAAGTAGATCACCAACGCTACTGCAAACAGGCCCACCCAGCCGAGGCTTTCGAAAGACTGGCCGACCTGTTCGGCGAACGCCTTCGTTACGCCGGCTTCGTTGAGGGCCTTGCCCAATCGAAGAAATCCGCCGTACCAGACAAAGATGTCCCAGCCTGCGCGCTCCGTCTTGACGTCCTCCCACGTAAGGACGCCCGTCGCGATCAGAACGACGCTGCCCAGCAGTGCCGTAACCGTGATGTCCATGCCGTAGCGGGTTCCGGAGGTGATCCATAGGCCGGCCACAAATGCGAATACGACCGTCAGGATCCGTTCTTTCTTCTTCATCGGACCCATCTCGTTCAAGAGGCGCGAGGCGAACGCGGCGGCTTCGGGTGTGTGCCTGATCACGGGTGGGTTCATCTTCATCACCACCCACGGCACAACCGCGAGCGAACAGAGCCCCGGCACAAGCCCCGCGAAGAACCAGCTTGCCCAGGTGACCTCCACACCGAAGCCGCGCGCCATCTGCGCAGCCAGCGGATTGCTGGCCTGCCCCGTGTAGAACATGGCCGCCGTCACACAAATGCTCTGATACACGGCGGTCATCAGGAAACAGCCGAGCAAACTCGCGGTCGCGCCCGGCGCCGAACCATACAGCTCCGCGATCGAACGCGCAATCGGCATGATCACGCCGCCGGACCGCGCGCCATTCGACGGGATCATCCCCGCCAGCACCATGTCCGACAACCCCAGCGCATACGACACGCCGAGCGAACTCTTGCCGAACATCCGCACGAACTGGAGCGCGATGCGGCGCGCCAGACCGGTGTCGATCAGCGCGCGAGCAATGATGAATGCCGCGATCACCAGCCAAACGGAAGGGTCGGCGTATCCCGCGAGCGCCTCGCCGATCTTCAAAACACCGGTGGCCGCGGAGATCGTTATGGCTAGCAGTACCAGCGCACCGCCAGGCATGGGCTGCGTCACGGATCCGACGATTGTCGCCGCGAAGATACCAGCCAGGCGCCAACCCTCCGGCTTCACGGACTCCGGTTTGGGAATCACATAGACGACAAACAGATAGACGAGCAGCAGCAGGCCAAGTCCGCGCCACATCTTGCCTTGATCAATGGGCTCTGGCGTTTGCCCGGATTCGGATGCGGTTGGACTTGTCTCCGGCAAGATCATCACTCTATCAGATAGAGGTGCTTCTCCAGCCTCTATCCCGGAACCATTCGACAGGAATACTCCGATCTGCGGTCCCGCGGATTAGCCGAACGGTACACCACAAACTTTGTGACCACGGGACCTTTGCCCATCCACCTTTGCGCGGCAAATTGGATTCACAATGATGATTCGGAAATGGTTGCTTGCCTGCACCCTGATTGCGGCCCCAGTTCTACAGGCCGCGCCTATATACACCGCGCAGGATCTCGGTTCGCTCGGCGGAAGCGCGTCGGCCTATGCTGTGAACAATTCCGGCCTGGCGGTTGGCGTATCTGCTGATCTGGAGGGATATACTCGTGCCTTTTCAAGCATGAATGCTTCTCCGTCCGCCCTCTCCGCCACCGGAAGCTACGGAACGGCGTCCGCCGTGAACGACCTCGGCGTTGTCGCCGGAACGGTATACGTCAACGGCGTTGCCCAAGCAACCCTCTGGAAAGACGGCATCGCAACCAATGTCGGTGGCTCCAACAGCTTTGCGATGGGAATCAATGACGCCGGCCAAGTCACCGGAACCGCCGTCAACGCCTTCCGCACCGCGCCCAACGC
>JBDTTK010000014.1:0-17432 GCA_039930685.1 Bryobacteraceae bacterium
GTCCCTTGGCGTTGTGTACCGTCAATAGCGAGACCTGCGCCCGCTCGTCCACCGAATCCGCATCGGCGACCAGCGCCGCGTGATCCAGGAAATCCGCTACCGTCTCGCCGCGCTCCGCCGCCTCGGCGGCCGCGTTCAGCAATTCTTCGATGTTTTGGATTCGCGATTCCGCATCCGGACCCTGTTCGGACTCGAGCATGCGCCGGTAGCCCGTGCGTTCGACCACGGCTTCGAGCAGCTCGTGGACCGGCTTGCGGTCGAGGTCGTCGCGCAGTTCCTTCATCATCCGGTAGAACGCCGCCACCGCCGCCTCGGCGCGACCGCCCAACTCGTGCTGGTCGAGGACGCCTTCAATCGCGTTCCAGAAGGCGATCGAATGATCGCGCCCGAACTGCTCGATCTGGTCCACGGTGGTCTTGCCGATTCCGCGCGCCGGCGTGTTGATCACACGCTGCATGGCGATCGAATCCTGCGGACTGTAGAGCGCCTTGAGGTACGAAAGGATGTCTTTGATCTCGGCCCGCTGGTAGAAGCTGAACCCGCCCACCACCAGGTACTTCCGTCCGTAGCGCCGCAGCGCCTCTTCAATCTGGCGCGACTGGAAGTTCGTGCGATAGAGAACAGCAACCCGCTCGGCCGGATTCACCGAAAGCCGCTTCTCGATCGTGTCCGCGATCCATAGCGCTTCGTTCTCGCCGTCCATCGCCTCGTATAGCGCGATCTTTTCGCCGTCGCCCGAATCGGTCCAGAGCCACTTGCCCTTGCGTTCCTTGTTGTTCGCGACCACCGAACTCGCCGCGTCGAGGATGTTTTTCGTCGACCGGTAATTCTGCTCCAGCCGGATAACCCGGGCCTTTGGGTAGTCGCGCTCGAAATCGAGAATGTTGCGGATGTCCGCGCCGCGCCATCCGTAGATCGACTGATCTTCGTCGCCAACCACCACCAGGTTCGACCGCTCTTCGCTCAAGAGCTGCATCAGTTCGTACTGCGTGTGATTGGTGTCCTGATACTCATCGACCATCAGGAACTCGTAGCGGCGGTTCAGCAGAGCGCGCTTCTCCGCGCTGTGGCGTAGTAACCGGACCGTCTCAAGCAACAGATCATCGAAGTCGAGCGCGTTCGCTTTTCGCAGCGCGTCTTCATACCGGTCATAAATCACCGCGAGGCGGGTTGAGATCGGATCCTTCGCTTCTTTGGCGAGATCGGATGGCGAATCGTTCTTCGACTTGGCCTGGCTGATGCGAGACAGCGCCGCGCGGTACGCCAGAAACTTCTCGTCGAGGCCCAGGCCCCGATAGATGCCGCGCAACAGCGACACTTGGTCGTCGGCGTCGTAAATTGTGAACGTCGGCGTAAATCCGGCCCGTACTTCGCCCAGAGGTGCGCCGTCCTTGCGCAGCAGCCGCACGCAGAAGGAATGGAACGTGGATACGTTTGGCAAGCCGCCCGACGTGATCCCCACCAGCTTGCGGACCCGCTCCCGCATCTCCGCCGCAGCCTTATTCGTGAACGTGACCGCGAGAATACATGACCCCGGAACATGCGCTGCAGCCATCAGATGGGCCATCCGATGGGTGATAACGCGGGTCTTCCCGCTTCCGGCTCCGGCCAGCAAAAGCATCGGACCCTCGACGTGTTGTACCGCTTCCTGTTGTTGGGGGTTGAGGCCCGAAAGAAAGTCCATCCCTAGAGTTCTAGTGTACCGTTTAGCGTGTGGTCGCCGCTTACGCGACCCCTGACGGGGCGGTTCCCGAGAAATATAGTACTTTTCTTCGTATCAGCTTGCCAGCCCACATTAGTAAAGATGCATATTAATTAGGAAATCATCCTTCGAAGCGACTTCTTGGAGTCTTTCAGAAATATCTGTAATAGACAGAAAATAAACAGGTAGAATGCCGGAGAAAGCAAATCCTTGGACATATATGTTGTCATGTAGGGGGATTGTTGATACCCACAAAGTGGGGTATTGTACTATTACGGGCCGTCCAGTAGAACTATTACCATGTATGCCAATTCGCGTACGGCCTCTCCCGATAGCTCGTCCCGCTATGCGGAAGAAATTCGGCAGCTTCAGCGCCGCAAGACGGTCGTAGAACGCCTAATCGCTTGTTTGGAAGACTATAACCGGCTGCAACCGATGGCGGTCGACAGAGCACCCGGCCCCGAGCTGGTACGAAGACCACCTCGCCGAGCCCTGGCCCGCCGAGGAAATCAGGAGGCGCCTAACCTTCGGCGATTCGCTTCGTAGCAAGTGGCTTCCGACAACGTGGCGCCCGCGCGGATGCCACCCGGCAAGATCCAAATCCTGGTTCCTTAGGGTTGGTCGATCAGGCGGATCATGCTCAAACTAACAGTAAAACGGCGGTCATCGGTCGGAACCTCCCAAAGCGGACCGGCTTCCAGATCGATGGCGTAGGTTTCCGCGTCCGGCAGGTCTGTCTCGATGACGAACAAGCCCGGACGCTCCAGATTCCACCGGGCGGCCTCCTTGCCATTCACGATGGCGCGGAGGTCCACCCGGTGATGTCCTTCCGAGGCATGTCCGCGAATACGCAACCGCTGCGGCGTTGTCTTGACAGGCTTCAACACCGCCGAAGCGCGGGCGCCAATCCAGCGGTACCGGTTCCCGTACACGCCCTCCAGTTCAAACCACTCGCCCACCAGTTTTCGTTCGTGTCCCGGGATGGAGAAGTCGATGATGTCGCTTCGGTCTCCCGGATAGAGCTCGCTCTTTTCCGCCGACGGAAGCAAGTTCCAGACGCCGCTTTCATCCGGCGCCCGATACGTGCACGAAGCGCAGGCCAGATCGCGCGACTCGTTTAGGACCAGGTCGCCCGAACAATCCGGGCATCGCAGCATGCGTGTGAAGCCAGGCTCCGCCAAGTCGATAGGTTCAGCGGCCGATGCATCGGGCGAAACTCCCTTTCGGCACATCGCCGCCAGCGTACCGCCCAGCAGACGCGCCGCCCTCCATTCGGATTGCGTTTGGTCCAGCCGGATCGCCAGGCGCTTGACGACGCGTTCTCCCCATCCCCGTTCCGGCACGAATACCTGGTACTCGTGCGCGCCGAAATGCTTCCGGATTAGCTCGTGCCAATCCTTCAGACCCATCTTGTGGTTCTGGCGGATGCCGAAGCTTTCTTCCTGATGCGCGCCGATCACGTCGCGCACGAAATAGCCAAGCAAGCCCCAGTCGTACAAGGTGCGCTCCCAGGGCTTCATCGTGTCGTAGTAAGGGCAGCGGTACAGCCTCAACGTCAGCAGACGCCGCAGCGGCTCCTCGGCGAAAAAGAAGACTCCCCCCGGCGCGAGTACGCGCTTCACTTCGAGGAAGACGCTCTCGATCTCCATGAACTGGCTGAGCATCTGGAACGCCATCACCATCTTCAGCGAGTTGTCCTTGAACGGCAGGTGCAGCGCGTCGCCCGCAACGCGGATCGGTTCGTGTTTGAGTCCCCAAATTTCTTTGAGCGCCACGCCATGACGCAGTGAGTCCGACGAGATGTCCAGCGCGAAACCCTGGGCTCCAAAGCGATTCGCCAGCATGTAGCTCGAATGCCCCGCATTCGCTCCAATTTCGAGGAACGGCGACATCTCGCCGAGAAACTCGAGGTGCTTCTCAAGCACCGATCCGCGTCCCTCGTTTTGCTTGGCGTAGTGCGCGAGCACGCGTTCCGGATCGCCAAACGACGCGAAGTTATGGAATTCGACCTCGGCCCGTTTGACGGCGAACGACTGCGCTTCTTCTTTGGTTGGGTGATTGGCGGACAAGTCTTACTTCACCCATTTGCCGGCGCGCATGATCCGGTTTTCCGCGCCGCTCAGCTTCAGATTCGCCGGCTTGCCGGGCTCGATGGTTCCGCCATCCAACGGCTCGAGGGTGGAGGCCATTCCGCTGACAATCTGGCCTTCCTTCGGCACCGGGATGTCCTGTTGGCGACCGGCCGCTTTGATCATACCGTCCGCCACAATTACCACGGAGTACTCAATCGCGGGCTTGCCGGTCCCGTCGTCGAGCTTCGCGCCAACGATGGAAATCTGCGGTGCCGGACTTGGTGCAAGGCATCCGGACAGCACCAATGCTGCCGCGATCGCGAAACGGCGTTTTCCGGGAAACTGAATCATGCTTTAGAACAATTGTTCCATTTTGAGCGACCGCAAGTCTTCGACCAGAATGTCAGGACGCTCACGCCGCAGCGCGTCCATCCCGATGACGCCCGTTCCGACGCCAATCGACTGGACCCCGTTCGCCTTCGCCGCCTGAATGTCGTTCGGGTGGTCGCCAATCAGCGAAATCGGCGCCTTCCGGTCAATCCAGCCTTCGCGGCGCGCTTGCGCCACCGCCAGCTTGACCAGGCCCGCCCGCGTCGAAGCCAGCTCCGCGAACGCCCCGAACCGCAGGTAGCCGCGAAGCCCTGCGCTCTCCATCTTGTGCCAGCCGATGCGCGTCAGATTCCCGGTCACCAGCCCCGTCGGAACTCGCCGCCGATGGAGCCGCCACAAAAGCATCCGCGATCCCGGCGTCACGCGCTTCCGAAGGCTAGGACACGTGCTCAGGTAAATGGTCTGCGCCTCGTCGATCATCGGCTGCATCGCGCGGCCGATCTCCCTTTGCGACACGCCCGCATTCGACAGCATGATCCGAATCAGATCGCGGTCGAGCATGCCGCTAGTCGGTATGCCATCGAGCGTCGCCTCGACTCCCAGAACTTTCAGCGCGGCTCCCTCAAGCGCGCGGCGATGCCACCCGCCGGAATTCCGAAGCAGCGTGCCGTCGATGTCGAAAAGGACCAGCGCGTTCATGCAGTCTTTCTCATGGTCGTTGGAAACCGCCGATCCGTCAACGTTTGAGCAGATGCTTGACCCTCGATGCCGAATCCTGTCGGATTGGCTTTCGAGGTGGCTTCGGGCGCCGATTTCGCGGAACGGGTTGTTTGCAACCCGCCCCCGCTATGCCACAATGAGGGAACATGCAGGTCCTTCAGGCTGGCTCGCACAAGCTGATGCTCCTTGAACTCGACTCCGAGTTCATTGAGAACATCGCCAAACAAGCGGGCTTCGAGTTTCGGATTGAGGATTCGGCCCGCCGGACGCTCATCGAACTCACTGCGTCCGACCGCCAGGCGCCTCTCCTGCTCTTCGATGCCGCCGATCCCGGCAATCTCGGTTGGTTCTCCCGCTGCCAGTTCTACGTCGATGGGAAGTCCGGCTCCGTGCTTCAGACTCCCCTTTCGGTCGCCAATCAGAGAGACCGCAGCGGACGCGCCTTGCCAAACGGCGTGCGCCTGCAGATCCAGAAAGAACTTCCGGTCAGCTTCCGCCTGCCGGGCAAAACTCCGGTCACCGAGCAGATGGTCTATGCAGTCCTCTACAACTTCCTCCAAGCGCTCACCAGCACCGGAGTCGGAGTCTGCGGCGGCACGGTCGTAAAGCCGCTCGCCGGCCGGACCGAACCCGCGACGGCGCCCGCTGCAAAGACGCCCGCCGCGCTGGCTGCAAAACTGTCGGCGCCGCCGGCGACGAAGCCCAGCACCAAGAAATAGGCCTCGATCTCGTCTCGCCTGCCCGCATGCCTTCGGACCGCTATATCCTAGGTCCTGACCATGCTCACAGACCTCCTGCGCGCCGTCCGCTTCCTCACGAAAACGCCTTTATTCGCCGCCGCCATCGTCGCCATTCTCGCGATCGGAATTGGCGCAAATACTGCCGTTTTCAGCATTGTGGACGCGGTCCTGCTGCGCCCTCTGCCCTACGAGTCGTCCTCCCGGCTCGTCCGCATCGTCGCCAACGCGAAAGCGCGCCGCATCGCGGATCGTGTCTTCGCGCAGGATTACCTCGCCTGGCACAGCCGCACCGATCTGTTCGAGAAGCTCGCCGCGCATCTTCGCGACGATGTCACCGTAACCGGCCTCGGCGAACCCCGCCAAATCATTTCCCGCCGCGTGACGCCCGAATTCTTTTCGCTCCTCGGCGCGCCCGCCAAGCTGGGCCGCGTCCTGCCCGATGCTGAGAACGCCCCAGACCAAGCCGTCCTCAGCGACCGCCTCTGGCGTAGCATGTTCAATGCCGACCCTGCCGTCATCGGGCGAGCCTTTCGCATCTTCGATGAGGTCTACACCATCGTCGGCGTCATGCCGAAGGAATTCGAATTTCCGGATTCCGTAGCCGAAATGTGGATCCCCATGCGCCTCACCGCCGCCACAAACCCAATGATCGACGTGGTGGCGCGAATCAACAGCCGAGTGGAGATTAGCCAGGTCCAAAGCGCCATGGAAGTTGTTGCGCGACAGCTTGAGCAGCAGGATAAGCCGAAGTACGAAGGCCTCCGTATCGGCGTCTCGCAGTGGCGCGAAGTACCGGCGCAGCGCTACGAACTGACCATCGTCTTTATCCTTGCGGCCGTCGGACTGGTTCTGCTCATTGCCTGCGCGGACGTCGGCAGCCTGCTGCTGACGCGCGCCGTCCAGCGTCAGCGCGAAATCGCCATCCGCGCGTCCCTCGGAGCCGGATTCTGGCGCGTCATGCGCCAACTGCTCGCCGAAAGCTTTGTCCTCGCCCTACTCGGCAGCGCCGCCGGAATCGCCGTCGCCTACTTCGGCCTGCAAGTCCTCACCAAACAAATCTCGGCGCTTCCGGTCGCGCTCCCGCATCTCCAACAGGTTTCGCTCAATGGACGCGTACTGCTCTTCAACACGGTGCTCTGCCTGGCGCTGGCCATTCTCTGTAGCATTGCGCCCGTGCTGCTCGCCTCGAAAGTCGACCTTCAATCGGTCCTCCGCGGCGGACCCTCCACCGGACCCGTGCGCGGCTCCGCCCGGCTCTTCCAGATCCTGATCGCGACCGAGGCCGCCTTTGCCTTTCTGCTTCTGGTCGGCTCGGGGCTGATGGTCCGCAGCTTGATTCAACTTCAGGACGCCGACCATGGCTGGAATCCCGATCATGTGCTGACACTCCGCGTGCCTGTCGGGAGCTTGACGCAAACCCGTCCCCGCGGCCGCTTCGAGACGAAGCCCCAACAGATGGCCCATTACAAGGAATTGCTCGACGCCGTTCAGGCGCTCCCCGGCGTCCGCGCGGCTGCCGTGGTCAACAACCCGCCCCTTTCTGACGTCAACACCGCCACCAACCTCACAGGACCGAACGGCGAACTCCTCCAGTTCCCGACGCGCACGGTGAGCGCCGATTATTTCTCGGTCATGGGAATCCCGGTCGTCGCCGGGCGCACGTTCACGGACGCGGACCGGCAGGACGCTCCCTCGGTCGCCATCATTAGCGAAAGCCTCGCGCGACAACTGTTTCCCAATCGCGATCCCATCGGGCAGGCGATCGCCGAGGATGGAAAGCCGCCCGGTGTCGCCGTCGTCGGTGTCGTCAAAGACGCGCCACAGATGAGCTATGAACAGCCGGCGAAAGGCGAAATCTACCGGCCTTACCGCCAGATGATCTTCGGCGTCTTCATGTCGACTCTCATCGTCCGGACCTCGGGCGAACCGCTTGCGCTCGCCAACTCCATCCGGCAGGCCGTGTGGAAAGCGGACCCCAATCAGCCCATCGTCAAAGTCGCCTCCATGAACGAAGTCATCGCAAACTCGATCTGGCGGCCACGCTTCTCCGCCTGGATCTTCTCCATTCTTGGAGTCCTCGCTCTGCTGCTCACCTCCGCCGGAGTCTACAGCGTCGTTGCGTACACCACGGAGATGCGCGCCCGCGAAGTCGGCATCCGAGTGGCGCTCGGCGCGAGCCCCCGCCGTGTGGTCGCCGTCATCCTGCGCGATGCGATGATCCCGCTGCTTGCCGGCCTCGCGCTCAGCGTCGCCGGCGCACTCTTCCTGTCTCGGTTCTTATCGAGCTTGCTCTACGAGATAACGCCGACCGATCCGGCGACGTTCATCGTATCCGCCCTCGTGCTGCTCGCCATCGGCGGCGTCGCCAGTGCGCGCCCGGCATGGAAGGCTGCCACCGGCGACCCGCTGACGGCACTGCGGAACGAATAAGAACAACCCGAACCGCAAGTGAGCGGGCGCATCGGCTAGTACTGCGAGCGTCAGAGCCTGTATGAGAAAGGAGGCGCGACCGTAAGATCGCGCTCCCTGTTAAATCTGGAGAGAACCCCGAGCGTTAGCGAGGGGATTTGCGAGTTTTCGCACAGACTCGTTAGGTGGGGGCCTGCAAGTCCTTAAAGAAGCTGAAACCTGCCGATCACCAACAAAAGCTTACTTCTCACCGATCGCAAACACATGCCGCCGCCCGCGGATGTACAGCGTATCGCCCGAAATTGCCGGCGTCGTCATCACCGTCTCGCCTAGTTCATTCTCGCTGAGCAGTTTGTACTCGCCGCCCTTGGCCAGCACATACGTGTGCCCGTCTTCGTTCGTGATGTACACCCTACCGCCCGCCGCCACCGGTGACGGAGTAAAGCCCGACGATCCTCCGCCCAGCCTCTGCTGGTACAGCCGCTCGCCGGTCTTCAACTGGACCACGCTCAGGATCCCGTTGTCCATGCAGAAATAGCCCAACCCGCCGTCGACCAGCGGAGTCTCCATGTAATTCCCGGCCTTATCGGCCGTCCACGCCAGACCCGCCTTGTTCTCGTTCAGATCGCCCACGGCATCCGTCCGGATCGCATAGATCGGACGCGTCGATCCATGCGCGCTCGTAATGAAAATCAGGCCGTCCGCGTACACCGGCGTCGGAACCGGAATGTCTCCGCCGCCCTTTAGCCGCCACAACTCCTTGCCCGTCTTGAAGTCGTAGCCGCCCGTGTGCTTCCATCCATTCACCACCACCTGCAGCCCCTTCGCGCCGTTCGCCGTATAGGGCAGCACAGCGGGCGTGCCAAACGTCGGAACATCCGCGCGCGGCGTTCGCCATAATTCCTTTCCGGTCGCTACGTCCAGCGCCGCCAGGAACGAATCCTTCTGCACGTCCGCCTGGATGATCACGACGCCGTCATGAATCACCGGCGAACTCGAAAAGCCCCACTGCGCGCTCGGCACCATGTAGAACCCCGAATCGAGCACGCCGAAATCTTTCTTCCAAAGCAGCTTTCCGTTGAGGTCGTACGTGTACACGCCTTCCGAACCAAACGACACCACCACCCGCTTGCCGTCCGTCGCCGGCGTCGGACTCGCATGGCTCGCTTTCGGATGCCGCTTGATCTTCGGCACGCCGCTCGTGGCCGTACGCTGCCACAAAATCTTGCCGCTCTTGCGGTCGATGCAATAGACGTTGAAGCTCTGCGGACCCTCGTTCTCCACCGGCTTGATGTCGCCATAAAGGCCGACCTTCAACGCCGCGTCGCCGGACTCCGAAACCGCGCTCGTGACAAACATCTTGTCGCCCCAGATGATCGGGCTGGAATGTCCAAGGCCCGGAATCTCGGTCTTCCACAGGATGTTCTTGCCGGATTCGCCATTCCATTCGACCGCCGGCGAGCCGCTTCCGACTCCGCTCGCGCCAGGTCCACGGAACTGCGGCCAGTCGGACGCGGCGGCCAAAACCACGGACGCGCTCCATAGCAAGACAGGAAGGGTGTTGAGTCGCATTGCTCTTCAGTGTATTGCAACCTCTCGCGCCGATTGCCGCACCCCCTGCAGCGCGCCTCAGCGTTCGGCGGTCAACGCCCGCACCGGATCCACGCGCATCGCCCGCCGCGCCGGTTGCGCCGTCGCGAGCAGCGAGACCAATACAACTGCTAGCGCCGCGGCGCCGAACGAAATGGCGTCGAACGGCGTCACCCCGAACAAGAACGCCCTCATGGATTGCGCCAGCGCCAGGCTGCCGCCGAGTCCCAGTGACAGACCCGTCAGCGCCAGCGCCGCGGTCTGACCGCCAATCAGCCGCGCGACATCGAACGGCGATGCGCCCAACGCCATCCGGATCCCGATCTCGTTCGTCCGCAGCGCCACCAGGTACGAGATCACGCCGTACACGCCAATCGATGCCAGCACCAGCGCCAACAGGGCGAAGAACCCCACTAGCGTGGCGCTGAACCGCCGCGGCGCAACCGACGAAGCCACCACACTCTCCATCGATCTCACGTCGAATGGCGGCTGGTCGCTGTCGACCGACAGCAACTCGCGCCGGATCCGCTCGGCCGACCCCTCCGCCGAACCCCGCACCCGCGCGACGATCGCCATGCTCGACGCCGGCAGCTTGTGCACCGGATATTGGAGATACGGCCGGTAGGCATGTCCCAGCGACTCTACGTCGAGGCCATCGTGGCGGACCGTGTGCACCACGCCCACCACCGTGATCCACGTCGCGTCCCCATCGTAGTTACCGAGCTTCACGCGCTTGCCGATTGGATCCTGGTTCGGCCAGTACGTCCGCGCCAGCTTGTCGTCGATCACCACCACCTGCTGCGCGTCCGCCGAATCGTGCGCGGAAATCCCGCGTCCCGCAATCATCGCGATGCCCAGCGCGCGGAAGTAATCCGGAGTCGCCGACCTCCAGTTCACGGTCGGCGTATTCGCCGGCGGCGTCGGATGTCCTTCGACGCTCATCGGACCCGATCCCAGCGTGCCGCTTAACGGAAGCCGGTTCACCGCCCCGGACGCCACTACGTCGGGCAGTTGCGCGATTCGCTCCGTTGCGTTTTGGAAGTAGGCCGCCGCCGCCTCCGGCTGTGCATATCGTCCCGTCGACGGCAGAGAAACGACCATCGTGACCACGTGTGAAGGATCCAGGCCCGGATCGCTATCGAGCACGCGCAGCAGAGTCCGGAGCAGCAGACCGCCGCCCACCAGCAGCATCACCGAAAGCGCGATCTCGAACACCACCAGGGCGCTCCGCAGCCGGCGGCCTGACCCGCTTGCCGCCGGGGACCTTTGGCGCAGCGATTCCGCCGCGCTCGCCCCGGCCGCCTGCAGCGCAGGGCTCATCCCGAACAGCACGCCCGTGACCACGGCCGCCGCCAGCGTGAACAAAAGGGTGGCCCCGTCGATCCCGATCGCATCCCGGCTCGGCAGATTCGCCGGCAGCAGCGGAGCCACCAGGCGCAGTCCGCCCGCCGCCACCCCGATTCCTGCCGCCCCGCCTACCAGCGACAGCAGCGCGCTCTCTGCGAGCATCCCTCGCAACAGCCGGAAGCGCGACGCACCCAGCGCCGCGCGGATCGCCACCTCCCGCTGCCGCCCTGTCGCCCGCGCCATTAGCAAGCTCGCAACGTTCGCACACGCGATGACCAGCACCAGACCCGAAGCCAGCCATAAGAGTGTGAGCGAACCGCGAACATCGCGGACGCGGTCCTCGTCGTACCGCACCAGGTGCACGCCATGGGCGTTTGTCCGGGGATACAGCTTCTTAAACTCGTTGTTCATTCGCTCGAAATCCTGTTGTGCTTGCTCGAGCGAGACCCCCGGCTTCAACCGTCCGAACATCCGGTAGCGGTGCTGAAACCGCCGCTGGATCTCCGCCGCCCCCGGAACCTGCGGCGTCCACGCCTCGGCCGCACGCCCCAATTCGAACCCTGCGGGAAGAATGCCTATCAGCGTCCGTGCCACGCCGTTCACGATTACCCGCCTGCCGACCGCGTTAGGGTCCGCCCCGAACCGCCGCCGCCACAGCCCCTCGCTGATCAGCAGAACCGTATCCTTGCCCGCCTGCCCCTCTTCTTCCGTGAACACTCGTCCGGCGACCGGCTGCACGCCCAGGATCCGGAACAGCGCCGGCGTCGCCGAGCCGCCCCACAGCGGTTCCGCCTCCCCGCCGATCACCATGCTGTACGATTCCTTGGACCGCAGGATCGCGATGTCCGTCATCGTCTGCTGCGCCACGCGAAAGTCGACGAAGTCCGCGGCATCCACTACCGCATGGTCATCGTACGGTTTGTCGAAAATGTTGTGGATCGCGATGACTTCGCTTGGGTTGGGGAAGGGAAGCGGCGCCAGCAGTACGGCGTGAATCACGCTAAAGATCGCGCTGTTGGCGCCGATCCCCAGCGCCAAGGTGAGGATCGCCGCACAGGAGAAGGCACGCTGCGTCCGCAGCGTCCGGAAGGCAAGGGTAAGGTCAGACCACAGAATCGAGTGTGCGGTCCGTTGGGGCGAAAGTCGAGCTTGTTACGGTAGCGCTTACGGTAACCGGCTCCTCAAGATCGTGCAGGAACTGGCCCCCATCGGACCCCCAATCGTCACAGCCGGCATGAGAATCGACCGCGAAAGTGAGGTCGCGCTCCAAGCCGTTGAATACTGGATCGAACCCCGAACGTGAGCGAGGGGACCTTTCAGGTTTCACCCAGACTCGTCACTGCTGGGGCTGCTGGATTGCCTTTCAGCGCATATCGGCAATCGCCGCTAGTAATCCGACCGCAACACGTCAAAGTACACCCGCAAGCCCTTGTAGAACTCCGCCACCGGAATCCGCTCTTCATCGCTGTGCATCGTCGCCAGCGTCTTGAAATCCAGAACCATCGGAATAAAGCCGTACGCCACCACGCCGCGCTTACGCAGATT
This sequence comes from Bryobacteraceae bacterium, assembly GCA_039930685.1. Taxonomy (GTDB): domain Bacteria; phylum Acidobacteriota; class Terriglobia; order Bryobacterales; family Bryobacteraceae; genus JBBQWZ01. The sequence goes on from JBDTTK010000014.1 coordinate 12,456, forward strand.
CACCGAATCCGTGCCATAGGGAACCAGCATCGGCGTGACCACCGCCCCCGGATTGTGCTTCACGACCGCCGACCGCAGTGCCGCGAATAGCGGCGTGTCGCTCCGCGACGCGCCCGCATCCACCGGCTCGGTCATCCGCTCCACCGTCACTCGCCGATCGTTGATCCGCGCCTTAACCTCCGACATGAACTCGTCGCCGTTGACGCCAGGCAGTAGCCGGCAATCGAGCGTCGCCTCCGCGTTCGACGGAATCACGTTCGGCTTCAGTGGCGACCCGACTCCCGCCGCGAGCGTCGTCAACGAAATCGTGTTCTTCTGAATCGCATTGACGAACTTGTTGTCGGCGAACTGGCCACCCGCCGCCTTCTTCATCTGTTCGACGACCGCATTCGGCTTGGCCGCCCCGCTGATATCCATTGCCTTCTCGATCGCCCGAATGAGGATCAGATTCGCGTTATCCGGAATCGGCTGCGAACCGTGCCCCGCCGTCCCCTTCGCGCGCAGCTTCAGCCACATCATCTGCTTCTCGCCGACCGCCACACCGAACATCAACTTGCCCGGCGAAAGCATGTCGCGCGTACCCATGCCGCCTTCGTCCAGCACGTACTCGGCGTCGATTTCATCCATGTGATTCGCCATCATCCACTTGATGCCGCGTTCGCCGCCGCTTTCCTCGTCCGCGCTCGCGAACATCACGACGTCGCGCGGGGGAACGATCCCCAGCCGCTTCATGGTGACCACTGCCATTAACTGCATCACGCCGACACCCTTCATATCGAGCGTCCCGCGCCCCCAGATGTAGCCGTCTTTGATCAGCGCTCCAAACGGATCGATGCTCCACGCCTTGCGGTCCACCGGAACCACGTCGAAATGATTCAGCAGCAACAACGGCTTCTTCGAGGAATCACGGCCCTTCAAACGCACCACGAGATTCGTCTGATGCTCCGGACCAGATGTGTAGATCTTCGGAGTCAGCCCCGCCGACTCGAGTTCCTTGCGGTACAACTCCGCCGCCGCGCGGGTATCGGATGGTGGATTGATGGTCGCGAGCCGCACATAGGCCTGCAGAAATTCGAGCGCGTGCTTGTCGAGCGCCGCCCAATCCGGCTCGGCTGCCTGAGCCACTCCGGCGATGCACATCATCCCCATCACCAACGCGAATTGCTTCATTCTTTCTCCTCCACCGGCAAATTCTCGAGCGTCACACGCAAGCCCGCCAACCGGTACGCGTCGAGCAGCGCACCCGCCGCCGGCGCCATCAGCGGCGGACCCGCCATGTTCCCGTCCGTCATTTCGACCAGCGACTGAAAGCGATGGCGCAACAACTCGCTGCGAAATACGCCGCCAATCCAACTGACGCGCGCCGGCTCATGATCGACAAACAGTTGCTTGCGGACCGCCTCCGCAAACTCTCCGAGGCTCGCCGCCGCCGTATTCAAAATCTCGTGCGCCACCGTATCGCCTTTGGTCGCCGCTCGGTCGACCAGCTTCGCGTATGCCGCCACTCGCGCCCTCGGAAAGGCGTCCGTATAGAACCAGTGCATCAGCGTATTCGCATCCGGTGCGCCGGTCTCGGCAAGCAACAGTTCATGCAGCGCCGTCGCCGGACCCCAGCCTTCTTCCATCTTAAGAGCCGCCCGCAGCGCCATCCGCGCGATATCGAATCCGCCGCCTTCGTCGCCAAAGACGTGGCCCCATCCGCCGGCGCGCGCCGTGCGTCCACCCGCATTCCGCCCGAACGCGATGGACCCGGTTCCCGCGATCACAATGATCCCGGGCTCGCCCGCGGTCGCCCCTTCAAGAGCGATCATCGCGTCGTGCGTCACCAGCCGGTCGTCCGCCGTCAAAATCTCATCGAGCAGTGCCTGTTTGTCTTCGGCGCCGCCGCTAAACCCAAAACGGGCAGCGCGAAAGTGCGCCGGAGCGCCGGCGAGTGCCGCGCGCACGCATCCGCCGACGGCGTCCAAGAACTTCTCCCGCGCCCCCGGACCGCTGACGTGATTGCATGGACCGCCACGCCCGTACCCGATTACGCGTCCGCTTGAATCGCCTACCAGCGCGGTCGTGCTCGACTGGCCGCCATCGACTCCGAGAAACAGTTCGCTCATGGGTGAGAGCCTTTCAGAGGCGGTTCGAGGATCTTGTACAGCCGCGACCTGTTCTTTTCCGCCACGAACTTCACGCCCCACGCCTCCGGGTCTTCGAGGAAGTCCTCCGCGCCGAAATCGCCCTCTGCGAATAACAGATAGTCGATCCCATGGGTCCGCACTTCTCTCATCGCCGCCCGCCGCAGTTCGACCGGAGGCTCCACGATCTTCAACTCGAACTTGTCCGATAGTACGCGCCACGCGCCCGAAGCGTCCGCGCCCTCGATTCGCACTTTTGTATTCTGATCCGGCGAGATCTCCAGGCGCACCGCATCTGCCTCGACCTCCCTGCCGAAATCAATCTCCAGGAAATTGCCCGGTTGCGCCGCCTGCCAGGTCCGCCACCGCGTAACCGGCGAATTGTCGAACGCAAGTTGCACGTCCCACGGATTCGGATTCGCCCGTAGCCGCCACTCCGGCGAGCGCGGGATCTCTTTACCCGTCGACAACACGCGGAATTCCGACACGCTCCACTGTTGCGGACTCACCAGCTTGTCGAGTTGTACCGCCCGCAGCTTCCGCAGTTTCTGTGGCGCGAACGCGTACGTCAAATGATGAATGGGCGCATAGTCGGAAATGAACCCGGTATAGATCGCGTCGTTGATCACGATCGTGGGCGCCGACTGGAATTGCACCAGGATGTTCCGCGAGGTGTACGACTCCGCGACGCCGTTCTGCGCGAGAATCGTCGATCCCGGCGGCGTGTTCTGATCGATCATCTTCGCGATCGCGCAGGCCCAGCACCGGCTGAGGAAGTCCGCTTCTTTCTCTTTCCGGATCGCCGCCTTCCACGGAATGGTTTGCAGCCTCCAGGCATAGTTGTGCGCGTATTTGTAGGTAATCTTCGGCCACGACAGAACACTATGCGCGAGCACAATCATCACCGCCAGAGCCTTCCACTCGGCCAACACCAGTGCCATCGCCAACGCGAAGAACGGCGCGACGGGGATCAGAAAGCGCGTCCCGATGTTGCCGAAGTACGTCGCCCCGAACAGCAAGCCTGCCGCCAGCAAATGACGCCCCTCACGCCTCCGCAATGCGATCAGTCCCAGCGGAACCAGCAGAAATGCCGGCCCCAAAAACCCGGTCAGATGCTCGCCCGACACCGTCACTTCCCACGGAATGGCCTTGAGGTCCTTCAAGCCGTAGTTGGCCATGTTCTCACGGTATTCCTTCTCGAAGAGCACGTGCACGTAAGGATTCGGAAACCACGCGTTGAAGAACGGCGCCAGCGGATTCTGCATCCAAATCCAGTTCTTCGCCGGCCACGGAACCGCTACCAGAAACGCGCAGACCGCCACCACGGCAACCGCCTTCAGCTTCCCGCGGTCGAGCTTCCGGGCCGCCCAGCCAACCATCACCAGCGCATACGGGATCGCCAGAAACGACGTATACTTCGCCGCGAACGCGAACCCGGCTGCCAGCCCGATGGGCGCGAGCAGTCCGGCCTGGCGCTCCTCCAAATAAATCTGCACCAGATAGAACACTGAAAACAAAATCGTGCCGACCGCTGCGTCGATATACGCCGTTGTGCCGTCGATCCCCACTACCGGACTCGCATACACCAGAATCGACGCCACGATGCCCGCGAGCGGCTTGCCGATCCGCCGCCCGTAGCAAAGGATCAGCACCGCGAGCGTCACGGTCAGAGAAAAGTGCACCATCGCCGCCGCCGAGTGCTTGCCGAACGCAAACGCGAACGCGTACAGCATCTCGACGCCCTCGCTCAGGCTCGCGTACATGTTCGTCGTGATGCGCTCAAACCCGTGGCCGCGCAGATACCGCGCGACCAGCCCCAAGTGATACGTGGTCCCGTCCGGGCTCATCTCCGGAGCCATGGCGTTCGCCCAGTACAAGACCGTGAAGAACGCGAACGGCACGCCGAAAAGCACCCGTTGCCAAATCGGGAGAGGCGGAAATCGCGGAAGATCCGCGCTCGCGGACTTTGCCATCACGCCGCGCCTCCAGGCCCATGCCAGGATCAGCAGCCCGACGATGAGGAAGACAGCCTTTCGCCCGCCGCTGACGCACATCAGCACGAACACGATCGTGCTCAGCACCGCGCATCCCGGAACGAACGCGAGCCACGTTTCTTCCTGTGCGAACAGCCGAACGCCTCCGGCCCGCAGGATCAGCATGCCCAGCGACCACGCCGCCGCCATCGTGAACGCGGCGCCGAAAAGGATATAGACCGCCTGCGGGATCATCGTGCGAAAGTGCTTACTGGCTCAGTCCCATCCGCGTCAGCACGAAGCCAAGCGTGGATTGGTCCTGCGGCGAGACGTACATCTTGTCGATCTCGACGGCAAGCAGGTTCTCTGCGTTCGCCTTCAGCCACTCCATCGGAACCGGTTTCTCGAAATGCTGCTGCCCGGCCTTCACGATCCGCACCGTGTCGAGCTTCTGGTCGTTGACGTAGAAATCGAGCGTCACCGGGCCGGTCTGCGCAAACGTGGCATCGGGAATCGTATAGTCCACCACAAGTTTCTGCTTCTCCGCGCCCTTCAGCACCACCCGAACCGTCGGCCGCTTTTGCGTCCATCGCCACGCCCCGCCCTCGGCAGTGCCGCGCGCGATGTCTTTCACGAGGAAAGCCTCGGCATCCGGCTCTCCCATCGCAATGACGCGCTGGATCCGATACGGACGCGCATTCTCAATCGGGTCCCGCTGAATCGGCGGCGCATACGTCTCCGGCATCGTGACGCACGACGAAAGCGTCAGCCCAAAAGCCACCAGCACACAATTCCAACCGCTCCGCCCACTGAGGCGCGACCGTAAGGTCGCGCTCGATAAGGTCGCGCTCGATAAGGTCGCGCTCGATAAGGTCGCG